>NZ_PJBU01000098.1:0-53677 GCF_002863645.1 Psychrobacter sp. MES7-P7E
GATATCACGAAGAGGTGTATGATCCTTATCAAATTGGAGGAAAGTATGTCATAGCAACTAGCGATCCAAAGGTTGGGTTGTATATGCACAGCTGTCAAGATAAGCATGCAGATCCAGGTGAAATTGATATAGGGGTGATTGACTTTAGGAATGGTGAAGCTGTAGAGGTGTTTACTAATGATGACAATAGTCTTTTAGGTAGGGACTTACATTCGGAGGATGGTTCTGAACCTTATGCGAAGTTTCATAAGTTTTTAGACAAAGACAATCCTGAGAATCGTGTCGAGATAGAGTACTATAGTAAGTTAGTTGCAGCCTACAGAGTGCCAGATTGGGAGAATGACTCCAGAGCTACATCCAATGCCTTCACTGATTATGTCTATAACATTGAAGTCGCCGATACTCATACTTATTTTGTAGGAAAAAAAAGGCATTTGGGTGTATGACGGTGAATTTTATAATAAATAATCTCAGTGAGTTGATAATATGAATAAAAACGTTCCAGGATTTGTCGCAGGTACATTGGTAACCCCAGTTCGGGATAAGGGCTCAAAAAAAGATAAAAAAAGAAGTCCAAAGTTGCTAAAGTAAGTTTACCAAGACCACTTAAGCAAAAAGGACTTCTTACATGGACAACCTAACCGAACTATACTGCCATATTGACGACTTTTATCAGCAATTCAAACCTGAGTTTGACGCTCATTTAATCGCAACGGGACACCAAAGGTTAAGAGCATGCCAGATAAGTGTAGCAGAGATTATGACCATCTTGGTACTGTTTCATCAATTACGTTATCGACAGTTTAAGGCGTTTTACTACCATCACATGCTTGGCATGATGAAACGGGCGTTTCCAAATCTGCCGAGCTACTCGCGATTTATAGAGCTTGTGCCGCGCAGTATCATGCCACTGTGTGCCTACTTGCAAAGCATGATGGGCGACTGTACGGGTATCAGCTATATTGATTCAACCAAGATAGCAGTTTGTCATAACAAGCGTATCTACCGTCATAAAGTCTTTAAGGGACTTGCAACCCGAGGCAAAAGCAGCATGGGCTGGTTCTATGGCTTTAAGCTACACGCCATTATCAATCATAAGGGCGAGCTTGTATCTGTTAAAGTCACTGCGGGTAATACGGATGACAGAGTGCCTGTTAAGGATATGGCAACGCCTGTGTTTGGCAAGGTGTTTGGGGATAGAGGCTATATCAGTAAAGCCTTAAACGAGTGGCTCACAAAACACAGTGATACCACGTTGATAACCAAACTTCGGCGTAATATGAAACCCCAATTACTTGAGCCTATGGATGAGGCACTACTCAATCATCGCTCTTTGGTTGAAACGGTGTTTGGAGAGCTTAAAAACTTGTGCCAAATCGAACACTCACGCCATCGTAGTGTCACGGGGTTTATCACAAACTTGCTGTCAGGTTTAATTGCTTATTGCTGGTTTCCCTATAAACCCACCATCAAAAATATGCCTCAGCAGGGACAGGTAGCCATATTGTAAATAGTATCAATGAGTTACAATGTGGCTTATCCCGAACTGGGGTTTGGTACATACGGATAAGGGTCTAGTGCCAATCCAAGATATCAAAGTGGGCGACTTAATTTTATCAAAGCCTGTACTCTTCAAGCCTGAAGATGGTAGCGGTGATATAGAGTATAAGCCTGTCATAAGTACGTTTACATCCCCGAAAAAGGAAAGAATCTTTAAAGTTGAATACTTTAACGAAACGGTAGCCAAGCAAGGTGAGAAGGGTAGAAACTATATCTTATGTACCAGCAACCACCCATTTTGGGTAACTCGGCAGCCTGAAGATTTAGAGGGTGAGTGGTTATCGGCGGAGCGTTTACCAGCTGGATATCTAACGTCTGCTCATGGTGATACGATTGCACTTGATGATTACTCGTTTATCCCTGTGCGTACCTTGCCGAACTATCCTGAAGGCTGTGCCTATCTACAAAGTATACAAGATAAAGACTTTTGGGAGGAAGATGGTCTGGTTCAGTTTGTGAAGTTTTCAGATAGTGGCTATCAGTTTGTTAGTTTAGCTAATACAGAAGAAGCGTTCAAAGAAGAAATTAAAACACTTAATTGGAAAACCTCTGATGCCAAGTTGCTGATCAATCAAAAAGCACCGTTCTTAGTTGACCCAGAGCTATATAAGGCTTTGAACATTCGTCTATTACAGGATAATGTTTCTTATACTCATTCAGTAGAAAGTTATATTGAATATGTAAACGCGCCTTTGATGTTTAATGGCAAGGTAATAAGAGAAAATAAGATTTCCGACGAATTCATATATAAGAATAATGTACGTGGAATTAAAAAATATGGTAATGCAAAAGGTTTAACAGAGGAAAGTATCCATGAGCAAATGGAGAATTACTATGACGCTTGCCCTAACTCTTATGAGGATCATGTCTATAATATAGAAGTCGCGAATCATCATACTTATTTTGTCGGGCATGATGCGGTGTGGGTACTGGACGCTAAAGAGCCAGCCAATTAACCAGCTCTTTAGTTTATATCAATAGAAAAGTGTTATGACTGGCTAGAAGGCTTATATCTTCATCATATTACTATTCTAAATCCCACCACCAATCCGCTCCGCTAACGCCTGTAATTTTGGCACGATCATCGCAGCATACTCATCCGCTTCCCAGTTAGCACTTGGCACACTGGCATTCAGCGAATACGCGTATTGTCCTGTTGCAACATCATAGACCCCGACCGCGACTGCCAGTATATCAGTAGAAAATTCCCCATCAGACACGGTATAGCCGTATTTTTCATAATGCTCTGCCGCACTGGCTAGGGCAGTTTGCGCATGGTTATAATCTTCAACAGACAAATTCTCTTGTAGATTACTAATGATGACCGCCTTTCTCGCTTGCGTACTTACCGCATAAAAAGCACGTCCAATGGCAGTGCGTGCGACAGGTACGGCGGAGCCAACCTGCAAGTTGACTGATAGGCGAGCAGGACTACGGCAACAGGCGTGATAGCGCATTTCTCCTTCGACTTCGGTTGCCAAATTCACCGATACTTCGTTTTCACTAGCGAACTGTCGCAGTAATGGCTCAGCGTATGCCACCATGTCATGACGACTCCATGCGGTCGCACTGAGACGTACTGCACTACTGCCCAGTTGATACTGTCCGTGCTCATTAGTACGCAAAAACCCAAGCGTGGTCAAGGTATGAATCAGGCGACTAATGGTCGCTTTTGGCAGTTTGGTCATCTGACATAGTTGCTGATGGGTAAGGCGCTCATGGTGTTCAAAGGCAGCCAGTATAACCAATCCACGACCTAGTGCCGTCACAAACTGTCGATCGTTCTCTTCCTTGCTTTGACCCATCAGGTGATCCATTCGTCCGAGTAGTGGAGTAGCTGTTGATAAGGGTTTCGTCATTTTATACTCATCTTTTTTTGATAAAGGTTTACAGGGCAGCGAAAGTTTGGTTAAATGGTTTTAAATTATGAAACTAAGTTTCGCACAGCGGAATAATAAAGTCAATGACTTGTTAGACCAAATGATATATCAATCACTATTCGTCAGTCAGGATGACTGATACCAAGGAGATCCACATGGCAACATCTACTAGCCCACGCTTTGATTGGGAAGATCCTTTTTTACTACGTGACCAGCTCACTGAAGAAGAGCGCATGGTCACCGACAGCGCGCGTCAGTTTTTTCAAAAAGAGCTGATGCCTGGCATTATCGAGGCTAATCGCAACGAGAATTTCGATCGTAATATCATGCGTCAAATGGGTGAGATGGGCTTACTTGGTGTCACGATTGAAGGTTATGGCTGTGCTGGCTTATCGAGTGTTGCTTACGGTCTGATTGCCAAGGAAGTGGAAGCCGTTGATTCGGGCTACCGTTCAGCGATGAGCGTGCAATCAAGCTTGGTTATGCATCCTATTTGGGCGTATGGTACAGAAGAGCAAAGAGAAAAGTATTTGCCAAAGCTTGCCACAGGTGAGTATGTAGGCTGCTTCGGTCTGACTGAGCCAGATTCAGGATCTGATCCTTCATCGATGTCTACTCGTGCGCGCGCTGTGGATGGCGGTTATGAGCTGACTGGCAATAAAATGTGGATCACCAACAGTCCTATCGCTGACGTATTCGTCGTGTGGGCAAAAGACGATGCTGGCGAGATTCGCGGTTTTGTTTTAGACAAAGGTATGAAAGGATTATCTGCGCCGAAAATCGAGGGCAAGTTCTCATTACGTGCGTCAGTTACGGGTGAGATAGTCATGGACAAAGTGTTCGTTCCTGAAGCCAATGCTTTCCCAGATATCCGTGGTCTAAAAGGGCCATTTGGCTGCTTAAATAAAGCCCGTTATGGTATCGCTTGGGGTTCGATGGGTGCGGCTGAATTCTGCTGGAAAGCCGCCCGTCAGTACACGCTCGATCGTAAACAGTTTGGTCGTCCGCTAGCGGCAACGCAGCTGGTACAGCTAAAGCTTGCCAATATGCAGACAGAAATCACCTTAGGTCTACAAGCAGCGCTACGGGTTGGTCGTTTGATGGATGAAGACAACGCTGCGCCTGAGATGATTTCACTCATTAAGCGTAACAACTGCGGCAAGGCACTTGATATCGCTCGTATCGCTCGTGATATGCATGGCGGTAACGGTATCTCTGATGAATTCCATATCATTCGTCACGTGATGAACTTGGAAGCCGTCAATACTTACGAGGGTACACATGATATTCATGCGCTTATCCTAGGCCGTGCACAGACAGGCATTCAAGCGTTCTTTTAAGCGTTTTTAGCTAATAATTTTTGATACAACTGTATTTTATGACGTACGTTACTGCTTGGCTTTTTATCAAAAGAGCATTAACAGTAGCGTACGTTTTTCAGTTGTTATTCAGGATGTAATTGCTAAGTAGTTACATCCTGAATAACAATTTTATGATTAAAAAGTCAAAAAATACGCGACAGAGTAAGGGAATCTCATGACAGATATGTTTGATATGGCTAATATGCCAAAGGGCGCATTGCATGGTATCAAGGTGCTCGATTTATCGAGAGTGCTGGCTGGCCCTTCTTGCACACAAGTACTTGCTGATCTGGGTGCCGAAGTCATCAAGGTTGAGCGTCCTCATATCGGTGATGAGACGCGTCATTGGGCACCGCCAACATTCAGCGATGATACCTCTGCTTATTACGCTACCATTAACCGCAATAAAAAATCGCTGACGGTAGATATCACTATGCCGACAGGGCAAACCATCATTAAACAGCTAATCGCTGAGAGTGATATCTTGGTTGAGAACTTTAAAGTCGGTGGCCTGAAAAAATACGGCTTAGACTATGACAGCCTAAAACAGTCCAATCCGCGGCTGATTTATGCGTCATTGACAGGATTTGGTCAGACAGGGCCAGATGCCAAGCGCCCTGGTTATGATTATATTATCCAAGGATTATCAGGACTGATGAGCATCACAGGCCCTAGTGATGGCGAACCGCACAAAGTTGGCGTGGCAGTCGTCGATTTATTTGCAGGTTTGCAGCTAACGATTGGTATTCAGGCGGCACTGCTGGCGCGTCAAAATACTGGTGTTGGTCAACACGTTGATGTGGCGTTGCTTGATAGTGCGCTTGCCATGCTAGCCAATGTCGGCATGAATCATTTGGCATCCGATAAGATACCGCCAAGGTTGGGCAATCAGCATCCTAATATCGTGCCGTATCAAGTATTTGCGGGCGAGGGCGAGCAGCACTTTATTTTAGCCTGTGGTAATGACAGTCAGTTTGCCAAACTGTGTGAGGTGCTAGCAGTTGATTGGCATACCGATGAGCGCTTTGCGACCAATCCACAACGCGTTGCCAATCGCGAACTGCTGTGCGGTGAGCTGACTAAGCATTTTACTAATCAGCCACGCGCCTATTGGCTAGAGGTTTTAGACCAAGCAGGTATTCCATGCGGTGCGATTCATAACGTGGCTGAAGCCCTGGCCATGCCGCAAGCGCAAGCAAGGAATATGATTGTTAATTTCACCGAGCAAGGCAGTCCAGTACGCGCACTTGGTAACCCTATCAAGTTATCCGCATCACCAGTCAGCTATCGCACGCCGCCACCGCAGTTGAGCGAGCATACTGATAGCACACTTGCTAAACTGGGCTATGACAGCGAGATGATCGCAAAGCTAAAAGCCGATGGAATTGTTTAGCAGAATTTTTTGGATTATATTTTTTAGACCTACACTGGTATTTAGTCCTAACGCTACCTTTCAGCGTTAGGATTGAAGCCTAAATGCTGCTCAATTTGCTCCGCCAATTCAATCAATACCGCACTGACCTCAGCCCGTTTAGACTCATACTCTCCTTGCAAAAAACTCACTGCCATACCAGCGACCGCATTGCCTGATGCATTACGGATGTAAGTGCCCAAGCAGTACATCCCATCGCGCAACTGTCCATCATCGAGAGACACTCGGCTTTCTTGTATCGCTGCAAGCTCAGTTGCCAAATCGGTAAAATTCTTGACCCCATACTGGGTCATCGGCGTCGGAAACGTGTCTTTGTATAATGATTTGATACTGTCCATCGACAACGTGGATAGCATGGCTTTGCCTGTCGCAGAAAATACGGCAGGTACGCGAACGCCTGCACGAAAAGTAAAGCCAAGCGGCGCAGGTGACTCATGACAAGCCAAAAATACCACTTCGCCCAAATCAAGTTTTGACAAGGTAACAGTGTGCTGAAGAAGTACCGGATACTGCACAATCAAATCTTTAAATAACTGCACCACGCCTTGCTGCTGCTCGTACTTACCTGCCCAGTACATCAAATATGAACCCAAATAAAAACGGCTTTCAGGGTCTTTGTAAATGACATGTTTGGACAATAGACTCTGCAAGATATTGTGAGTGGAGCTACGTGGTAGCCCAAGCTCTTTTGCGATATGAGCCGCTGTCAGAGGCTGTGAGCTATCAGTAATCAAGTCCAAAATCTGAAACGTTTTGTCTAGCGCAGGCACGGCAGTCGAGCTCATAAGTAACCTATAAAAATAAAAGAAAATCAGAAAATACAAGATAATTTTTAAAATAATGAGAATAAGGGTTGCAAATCGCGTCATATCGTTCTTATAATGATGTCTCGTATATAGAATACGTGTTCAGTATATTGAACAAAAAAACAATTATCAATCATTATCTCATGATTACTATTATATCCAC
Source organism: Psychrobacter sp. MES7-P7E (assembly GCF_002863645.1). NCBI lineage: Bacteria > Pseudomonadati > Pseudomonadota > Gammaproteobacteria > Moraxellales > Moraxellaceae > Psychrobacter > Psychrobacter sp. MES7-P7E. The sequence continues at coordinate 7,203 of NZ_PJBU01000098.1, forward strand.
TCTTATAAACATACCTATATGACAAGGAGCGTCAACATGTCACACGCGCTGCAGTTATCAAATCCAGATTTACTCAAACAATCTTGCTTCATTAAAGACGGCTGGCATGCTGCTAGTGATGAAGCTGTGCTTGATGTCAACAATCCTTTTAATGGTGAGCTCATTGGTACTGTACCAAGTCTCACCACAGAAGATGTTAACGAAGCCGTTGCTTACGCTCATGATTTCCAAGCAGACTGGGCAGCAAAAACAGCCAAAGAGCGTGCAGAGTTATTGCAAAAATGGGCTGATCTAATCGATGCCAATAAAGAAGATTTGGCCATCATTATGACCGCTGAGCAAGGTAAACCGCTGACTGAATCACGTGGTGAAGTAGGTTATGCCAACAGCTTTATCCGTTGGTTTGCCGAAGAAGGCAAGCGCGTCTATGGTGATGTGATTCCTGCCAATAGCACACAGCTACGTCATGTCGTTCTTAAGCAGCCAGTCGGTGTTTGTGCTGCTATCACGCCTTGGAACTTCCCAGCTGCGATGATCACGCGCAAAGTTGCTCCTGCACTAGCAGCAGGCTGTACGATTATCGTCAAACCTGCTACCGAGACACCTTACTCTGCATTGGCACTAGGTGTATTGGCAGAGCAAGCGGGTATTCCTGCTGGCGTCATTCAGGTCGTAACCGGTAAGTCTTCTGTCATCGGCGACATCCTAACGGGTGATGCACGCATCCATAAACTATCATTTACAGGCTCTACAGAAGTAGGTCGTACGCTGATGGCACAATGCGCGCCAACTATTAAGAAGCTATCGTTAGAGTTGGGTGGCAATGCGCCATTTATCGTCTTTGATGATGCCGATCTAGAGAAAGCCGCTGCTGGTTTAATCGCTTCTAAATATCGTAATGCTGGTCAGACCTGTGTCTGTGCCAACCGCGTATACGTGCAAGACAGCATCAAAGATAAATTCTTAGACGTATTTGTCAAAAAAGTCGCTGAATTAAAAGTAGGTAACGGCCTAGAAGAGGGTGTCGATATTGGTCCTCTTATCAACAAAAAAGCGTTAGATAAAATCCAAGCCTTGCTAAAAGATGCTCTGGATAAAGGCGCAAAACTGGTCACTGGTGGTAGTGTCAATGACGCATCAGAACTGACTTATAACCCAACGGTTATTACAGATATTAGCAGTGATATGGACATCGCCTCTGAAGAAATCTTCGGACCGATTGCGACCATCTTTACCTTCAAAGACGAAGCAGAAGTTATCCGTGCTGCTAACGATACTATCTATGGCTTGGCCGCTTACTTCTATAGTAGCGACTATGCCCGCTCATGGCGCGTTACCGAAGGTCTTGAGTACGGCATCATCGGTCACAACACGGGTTTGATTTCTACAGAAGTTGCCCCATTTGGTGGTGTGAAGCAGTCTGGCTTTGGCCGTGAAGGCTCAAAATATGGTATCGAAGACTATATCACGACCAAATACTGGTGCTCTGATATCACCTAATAGCCATAACCTAATTAGTTGGCTTAATAACTAGCAAAGTAACAGTTAGCAACGCATCAACTAGCGCAAATTTTTAGATGTCTGTGGTGTTTTGAGTCAAACAAGCACCATTTGATATCTACTGAGTACAAAGACAAACATCAAATAAACCGCCAATCTCTAGATGGCACTTATGTTACGAACAAAGAAAAGGACATTCCCATGACTACCAATCAATCATTACTTGAGCGCCGCAAAGCTGTTTTACCAACAGGACTTGGGGTTGCCTTTCCTATTTTTGCAGAAAAAGCAAAGAACTCAGAAATCTGGGACATCGAAGGCAAGCGCTATATCGACTTTGTCGGTGGTATCTCAGTATTGAACACGGGTCACAGCCATCCAAAAATCACTCAACGTGTCCATGAGCAGCTAGACAAGTTTACGCACACTGCGGCGCAAATGATTAATTACGAATGCTATGTGGATCTGGCTGAAAAGCTATGCGAAAAAGCGCCTATCAGCGGCGATACTAAAGCGTTCTTTTTGACCACTGGCGCAGAAGCGGTTGAAAACTGCATCAAGATTGCTCGTGCTAAAACCCGTCGTCCAGGCGTAATCTCTTTTGTTGGTGGCTGGCATGGTCGTACCATGATGTGTATGAGCCTGACAGGCAAAGTATTACCATACAAAAAGAACTTTGGCCCGATGCCAGGACCAGTATTCCATGCGTTGTTCCCTGCAGAAGAGCTGAACGTAACAGAAGCGCAAGCGCTACATAGCCTTGACATGATCTTCCAAGCAGACATCGATCCTAGTGAAGTGGCAGCAATGATCGTTGAGCCAGTCCAAGGCGAGGGTGGTTTCCATCAAGTAACGCCGTCATTCGCTAAAGCGCTACGTGACATCTGTGATGAGCATGGCATCGTGCTTATTTTTGACGAAGTACAGTGTGGTTTTGCGAGAACCGGTACCTTGTTTGCAGGTGAACAGCTAGGGGTTGAGCCTGATCTAATGACTGCCGCGAAGAGTTTGGCTGGTGGTTATCCTATCTCTGCGGTCATTGGGCGTGCTGACATTATGGATGCGCCGCAAGTCGGTGGTTTGGGTGGTACTTATTCTGGTAACCCACTGGCTTGTGTGGCCGCACTTGCAGTTATGGAAGTGATCGAAGAAGAGAACTTACTTGAGCGTAGTATCGAGATTGGCAATGCCATTGCTTCATTCTTAAAAGGCTTGAACCTAAGCAGTATCGGTCATATCCGTCATAAGGGCGCTATGCTAGCGTTTGAATTGATTGATAGCGAAGGCAAACCTGATGCTGCCGCTGCTGCCAATCTAAAAGCAGAATCATTTGAGCAAGGTTTGCTACTAGCGTCTTGTGGTATGTATGGCAATGCCATTCGTGTGATGGTGCCATTGACGGTTGAAGATGAAGTGCTACAAGAAGGCCTTGATATCATCAAAGGTATTCTAACGGCATAAGCAATACTGAGTGTTATTTACTTTAGCGATGGAGCGCTTTTAACCAAGTACAGCTAGTTCAAGTACCGATATTGGTTAAAAGATTGTATGAAAGATAACGGCAAGGGTTGCCCTTATAACACTCGCTTTGAGTGAGTTTTTTAACGGCGCCTTGCAAGTCAAGACGCCGTTTTTGTTTTTGCTGTTTGAATACTATACCGACGGCAAATACAAGTTTTTCGGCGACGCGACAGACACAACAAACATGATGGGTATGATCCCATGAAACAAAAATAGTGTAGCTGTAACAGGCTCACACGGATGAAACACAGACAAGGAGTAGTTTATGTCTGAATTAAAAAAGTCGCTAGGGGTGTTCGATATCATTGCACTGGCATTCGGTGCAATGGTCGGTTGGGGCTGGGTTGTACTGGCAGGTAGTTGGATCATCTCGGCAGGTATATGGGGCGCAATTAGCGCCTTTTTAATAGGCGGTCTGGTAGTCGTATTGATTGGTGTGACGTATGCTGAACTTGCGGCCTCCATGCCAATTACTGGCGGTGAGCATACTTATACCCATCGAGCGTTAGGAGTCAATGTCTCCTTTATTTGCTCATGGAGTATTTTGTTTGGTTATTTTTCCGTCGTTGCTTTTGAAGCAGTAGCACTGCCCACCGTCGTCGAATACATTATTCCTAATTATAGCCAAGGGTATCTTTGGAATGTTGCTGGCTGGGATGTTTACGCCACTTGGGTAGGCGTCGGGATGCTTGGCTCAGTGATTGTTACTTGGCTGAACATACGCGGTATGGAAGTCAGTGCGTGGTTCCAAAAAACAGCAGTCGTTGGTATTTTCTGTGTAGGTATATTACTGTTCGTGGGTGCGTTACTGTTTAGTCCTGAAACTTCTAATACCGTACAAGCGCCTAACTTTATTGGCGGTATGGGTGGCATCATGACGGTGATGGTGATGGTACCGTTCTTGTTCGTTGGCTTCGATGTCATTCCCCAAGCTGCAGAAGAAATCAATCTATCTCGTCCGAACATCGGTAAGTTTTTGATTGTCTCTATTATTATCGCGGTGCTGTGGTATGTAGCAGTCGCTTGGAGTGTGGGCAAGACTTTACCGCTATTACAAGCACAAGACTCAACATTGGCAACGGCTGATGCGATGACAAATGCTTGGAATGGCAAATGGGCTGGTACCTTGCTGGTTATTGGCGGTGTGCTGGGTATTTTATCGAGCTGGAATGCGTTTCTTATCGGTGGTAGTCGTCTGCTATATGCTATGGGCAAAACGCACATGTTGCCACAGTTTTTATGCAAACTGCATCCGAAATATAATACGCCCGTCAATGCGATTTTATTAATCGGTGGTCTCGCGACACTTGCGCCATTATTTGGTCGTAAAATGCTGGTGTGGATTGTAGATGCTGGCGGGTTCGGTATTGTTATTGCTTATACTTGTGTGGCTCTTTCATTCTTAGTGCTGCGCTACCGTGAGCCTGATATGGTACGTCCGTTTAGAGTACCAGCAGGTAAATTGGTTGGTATTATCACTATTATCTTGAGTCTTGGTATGTTGGCACTATATCTACCAGGTATGCCATCAGCACTTGTCGCTATTGAGTGGTGGATTTTCCTTGGCTGGATCGTACTTGGTGGGGTATTGTACGGTTATGCTACGATGAAGAATCCTGGTAAGAGTAAAGACATTATGGATCATGAACTGCGCGAGCTAAAAACGGCTAACCAGCAGTGGTTAAAAGAAAATCCATATAAAAAGTAGACTTACTTTAATTACCTTTCATAAAAAAGCCTAACGTCAAACGTTAGGCTTTTTTTATTTAACTAAGGTTTTAATCTATTAAGACTTATCACGAATCAGTTTATAGTTTAAGAATTCAGTGATACCAAGTGTGCCAAGCTCGCGACCAAATCCTGAACGTTTAACGCCGCCAAATGGTGTGTTTGCTTCCGTACCAGAAGGTGCGTTGATCGTGACCATGCCCACTTCCAATTTGTCAGCAATGTCAGCAGCTAGGGCAGCATCTTGCGTTTGGATAGAGGCACCAAGACCGAAAGGCACATCGTTGGCAATCTTGATAGCATGGTCGATATCATTTGCTTTATAGACGACTGCTACAGGACCAAACAGCTCTTCACGATATACATCCATGGATTCAGTTACACCTGTCAGTACCGCAGGCTTAAACCAAGCACCAGGCTTGTCTTTGTCCATGCCGCCTTCTACTAATACTGTCGCACCTGCTTGGATAGCACTGTCTAACTGCGCTTGCAAGTTGACCGCAGCGGCTTTTGATGACATTGGGCCAATAAACGTATCTTCTTTAAGCGGGTCGGCCAAAGTCATGTTGCTGACCGCATTGGTAAAGCCTTCGACGAATTTGTCATAGACGGATTCAATGACGATCAAACGCTTGGCTGCGTTACAGGCTTGTCCAGTATTACCAAAACGACCAGAGATAGCGCCTTGTATCGCTTGTTCGATATCGGCATCGGCTGCGACGATAAAGGCATCTGAACCACCCAATTCTAAAACGACTTTTTTGAGTGCGCCGCCAGCTTCTTTTGCAACGGCTTGTCCAGCGCGCTCAGAGCCAGTGAGTGAGATACCTTGTACACGCTTGTCATGAATAATAGTCGCTGCCTGCTCGTTGGTGGCAAAGATATTGTTATAAACACCTTCAGGTACGCCGACCTCTTTGAACATATCAGCGATAACTTCTGCAGTCTTAGGGCATTGAGGCGCGTGCTTTAAGATAATAGTATTACCTGCCATAAAGTTTGGCGCGACAAAACGTGCCACTTGATAATGTGGATAGTTCCACGGCATGATACCGAGTAGAACGCCAACAGGACATTTTTCTACCGAAGCTGATCCTGAGTCAACGTCAATGGTATTCGGCGCGAGTAGCTGCTCAGCATTGTCTGCATAGTAACGATAGATCTCAGCGACCAGACCGATTTCACCCTTGGCTTGTGCAACGGGTTTACCCATCTCACCCGCCACGATACGAGCCAGCTCGTCTTGACGCTCAAGATAGATATCAGCGATTTTATGCAGTAATGCACTGCGCTCATTTAATGGCACTTTACGCCAATCTTGATAAGCGGTGTCGGCTTGTTCAATGACTTGCTGGATATCTTGTTCAGTGGCGGTAGGGTAAGTGGCTTCTAGTTCGCCAGTGGCTGGATTGTTGATTTGATAATCGCTCATACTTTTTCCTTATTTTTAGCGTGTTTTTGGGTTTAAAATCCATTTTTGGGTTTATGCTTATACTTTCAGTTGCTAATAAGTGCGATTTATTAGGGTTCATTCTATACCAAGCGGCGTGTTTTAGAGTGACGCTTTGGTTACAGGTTATTGCTGGGTAATACAATGAATATTACCGCCGCCATAGACAATCTCTTTTGTGCGTACTCCCACTACCTGATGCTGCGGAAAGATTTTTTCAAGCTGCTCGATGGCGAGTGCATCATTTATATCATCATATTGCGGTACGATGACCGCGTCATTACAAATCAAAAAATTGGCATAGGAGGCGATACAAACATCACCCGTTAGGCGAGGTTTGGTATCATGAGATTGGAGAGTGTCTACAGTGGTTAATTGTCTTCAGTTGTTTCTGTCGTATCGACATTATCCGTTGCCTTCGATTTTTCTTTGGTTAGCTTTATTTTTGGATTTTTAGCAACAGGTTCGATATTTTTCACAGCGACATTCAGGGCAGGTTTAGATGCTTTTTTTAAACTGCGTTTGATGCGTCGAACCGCAATAGCATCTGCTTCGGCTTGTTCTTCGGCAAGCGCCGCATCATGTAAGCTTTGATAGACTTCAAGCGTCTTTTCAATCATCTCACGCATGGTGAATTTGTTGGTCATTTCAGGACGCGTCACACTTTCTAACTGATTTCTAACCGCTTTACAAAGCGCATTGGCATTGTACTTTTTTACCAGTCCTTGCGGGTAGAGCGGTTGTAAAATCTCGCTAAAGGCAGCTTGATCCCAACCAATAACTGGCGTACCTAGATGTATGGCTTGTAGGGCATTGATACCGATTGACTCGGGCTCATTAGCAAGTGCCATGACAATATTGGCCGCCGATAGCCATTCTCGCATATCATTGCGCTTGCTACCCACATAGGTAATGCGTTCAGCTAAACCTAAGCTATTAGTACGTTGGCGAAAATCTTCATGAGCGACATCGCCGTCTTTATAGTCTTCATCCATAATAATGACGTGAATATTTGGGAATTGCTCTTGCAGGTTACCCAAGATATCGATGAGCCACTCTTGCCCGTACTCATTACCGATGACAGTTGGGAATACGAGCCATTTTTTGTGCTCAAGCTCAGGGTATTCAGCAAAGGTATGACGTAACCAATAAACCGACGGATTATGACGATAAGGGTAGCGCCGAGTATCGATACCACGATAGATACGCGTGATGACTTTAGGATCTACGTCTTCGATGCGCAGTCCTTTTTTTAAGTATTGAGTGACACTATCAGATACGGTGATTATCGTATCAACATTGAGTAGGGCTTGAGAATATTTATTGATTGGATAAAAACCATACATGGTCGAGACCAGTTTGGGAAAACGTCTAACGCGAGCACGGCGCAGTGCCAAATGCAATATCCATGCAGGGGTACGTGAATGTACATGAATGACATCAGGTTCGTACTTTTCTATCAAATGCCGCAGTGCAGAGACTTGCAATAGCGATAGCCAGGACTTTTTATTCACGTGCAGCTGATGGTATATATTGCCATCACGTTTGAGACGTCTAACCAAGTCGTTGTCTTCATCGGCACTCGAAACAATGATAGAGGTGTGCTCATTTTTGACCAATGCTCGCCCAAGATGAAAAATGCCGCGCTCGGATTCATCATGCTTTAGAGACGACAGTAAGCGCATAACTTTCATAATAGCGTTGGTCACCGGTTAGTAATATCAATTTGCTATTGTCAGTTAAAAGCGATTAAAACTCAACCATCAAGATAAAAAGATGAGGTCAGATAGGGGGTTTTTAGACTATATAAGCGTAAGACGTGGATTAATAAACACCAAAAGCCGTTAGCGTCGTTTTTGTAAGTGCTCAGCATTGGGCAGCACTTGTTTTTCACTCAAGTATTTCCAGTAGCGCTGCGGGAGATATTGCTTATGCAGCTTAGGGTTTTTGCGCTCTTTGATATTGACGTTGGTAAAGTAACCTTGCCAGAACTTTTGATAGCGCTGCTCATCAGGACTATGGATGCTGGCAGGATTGCGTAGTACCGCATCATCGAGGTCGGTGATGGTTTGCAGCTTTGCTGGGCGTGATGGTGTGCTATTACTTTTATCATAATAGATGCCATAGCCTCGCGTTAGATCATAGATCGCCCAGTGTTGATCTTGATAGCGCTGACGAAAGTGCTCTCCAATCAATGGCAGTACATTAAAATCAGGCTCTACACGTGCAAAATAAATATCATCAGCCGTATGCTCAAAACGTACAAACGCTTCCATACGGTGTTTCTCACGGCCGACCGATTTGACTGTCTGCACCAGCTCAAGCACGTCCAAATTACCCAAATCCTGCATGATCTGACGGCTAGGGTAGTCGATGGCGTATTTGACCACACGAAACAATGTTGTGCCAATATCGTCCTTCTCTGATAAAAAACCCCACAAGATATTTCGCATACCTGATCGACCCAATAAGGTATTTAATTTGACCAACACGCGCTCGGCTTTATCCTCATCAGTTGCCACGTTAGTTGCCTGAGCGATGAGTGAGGGCACATAGCAATCTTGAGCAGTTAGCTTTAGTGACATATCGTTTTGTAGACGATTGGCATAGACATAAAACACCGCACTCAGCCAACCTTCAAAGCTAGGCTCATACAGTACAATGCTAGGCGTCAATTGACTGACAGCGTAAGAGTCATTTTGCATAAGTGTTGACATGTTTTATCCTACATTTCTATCATAAATACAGTAGCGAGATAGCAGGTTTTTTAACACATGCTATCTAGAGCCATTCTAAAATAAAGCCAACTGCCCACTACGCTGATCGTTAAATTTGGTTTGCGTTTGAGCCAATACATACTGACGGAAATTATCGCGTGTTAGATGTGCAAGGTGTTCGTTTTTGCCAGTGGTCGCGATGAAGTATTTAGCACGATTGACCGCAGCGCCCATCTTTTTTAGATGGTATAGCGTCAATTGATTGAATTTACGTGCTTTGATGATTTTTTTAGCAGTCTTTGTACCGATACCTGGGATACGTAGAATCATCTCATAAGTCGCTGTCTGAATATTGACTGGGAAATGCTCGCGATGGCGTATTGCCCAAGCCAGTTTTGGATCGCAGTCTAAATCTAAGAATGGTGACTCCGGCTCCACAATCTCATGCGCACCAAAACCATAAAAACGCATTAACCAATCTGCTTGATACAGACGATTCTCCCGTACCATCGGCACAGGCGTTCCAATCGCAGGCAAGCGATTGTCAGAGAGCATAGGTACATAACCTGAGTAATAGACACGCTTGAGATCATACGTTTTGTAGAAGTGACTCGATAGCTGAATCACCTGCAAGTCAGTCTCGTTACTCGCACCAACAATCATTTGGCTGGTCTGACCTGCTGGCGTGAACTTAGGCGCTTTTTTATGAGTTTTACGGCTTTCACGAATGGTGATGATTTCCTCTTTTACCGTCTCCATCGGGGCTTTTAATTGGTCATGTGATTTCTCTGGCGCAAGCAACGCCAACCCTGATTTGGTCGGAATCTCGATATTGACGCTCAAACGATCCGCATATAATCCTGCTTCTAGCAGCAGTTCTTTTGACGCACCTGGAATGGTCTTTAGATGGATGTAACCATTAAAGCGTTCGCGCGTACGCAAGAGTTTGGCGACTTCGACCAGTCTCTCCATCGTATAGTCACCACTTTTGAAGATACCAGAGCTGAGAAAGAGACCTTCGATATAATTACGGCGATAAAACTGCATGGTCAAATCGACGACTTCTTCGACACTAAAAGCAGCGCGTGGCGTGTCATTACTCTTGCGCGAGGTGCAATAAGCGCAGTCGTAAATGCAGTGATTGGTCAAAAGAATCTTTAACAAGCTGACGCAGCGACCATCTTCGGTATAACTGTGACAGATACCCGTTGCTGATGCATCGCCTAATCCGCCGCCTTGGTTTTTACGAGTACCAGCGGAGGATGAGCAGGAAACATCATACTTGGCAGCATCAGCCAAGATATTGAGTTTGCCCTGTAATCTTTCATAATTGATGTTTGCCATAAGTCGCGTTTTACCAATTAATTGATGAAAGACTATTTTACCAAAATACTCATTAAGTCATTGTATTAATAGGAGAATTCTAAAAACAACACGACAAATAGTGTCGTATGATTCATGTCTAATATAGTAAACAGTAGTTTGAGGTTTATTTAAAGGCTAAACTCTGTGGCTTAATATATTCACTTTTTAAGGGTAAATATAGATTTTTTCAAACATTCCATAAAAGGGTCTTTTAGAGAAATTTTATGCTCAAAAAATTTAAAGAAAAATCAGCGTCTCAAAAGTTCGATACGTTTCTAAATGTCTCGTTTATATCTTTTTTCATTGCACTCAATTTTTTGGAATGGCAGGGTAGAGATTTTCCGCAGGAGTCGGAGCTACAATACAGTGAAGGAATTATCACTGATAAGGGATTTAGTATAGCCTTGCAATCTATCGAAAATCCTAAACAAATAACGCTTTACGGCTGTAGCTATAATGTATTTGGCTTTATTAATACTGGGTCATGTATGGGTCCTACATACCTTGAACCTAGGCTTGGCAAGTACGCAAGAGTTGGTTGGTACTATCAGCCCAATTTTTTAGGCGTATCGAATAATTTACCGCAATTAGTCAGCTTAGACATTAGAGAATCAGAGGAAGATCTGCAAATAACTTACGAAGATACCAAAAACCTAATGTTCGATCAAAACATGATAAGAGTGCTCACTACGTCAATCTTTGGTTTTGGTTTTATCTTTTTTATGACAAAACTTAATAATCTAATTAATCGGCCTATTCTGTATAAAGAAAAATGATCTTCTCTAAAAGCTCATCTATTTCTGCCACTGCATCAAGCATTTATATCCTAAGCTTAAAGCAGTGCTTTACCACACTCAAAACCAAGCCGCCGACACAAAAAAGGTCTTGTCGACTAGCTGACTAGTCCACAAGACCTTTTACATATACCGATAACCGTTAAATAATAATACGCGACAGTTTAATGTTTATTGAACCTTGGCACGTATGACCACGGTTTTGGCCGCATTGGCGTCAAAGTTCACCAAGTTCCATTTTAGACCAGAGTAGTTTTCTTGGGCAACCACCGTATTGCCAACTTGCTGAATGGTTTGATAGCTGTCTCCGCCAGTGGTAGCAAGTGTCGGCAGAGGACTATTCAACGAGACTAACTGGACGCCACTTGGTAATGAGATCATGGCGTTGATGTCATTGACTGGCTGTGCCGTGGTATTGGTATAAGTGGTGTGATACTCGATCACGTCACCAGGGTCAATATGATTGGCAGGAACGGCAACTTCACGTCCATCAGCATTTTTTAGAATTTTTATCACTTTGGTATTGGCATTGACCACGCCAGGCGTACTAAAAGTCGGGGTCAATTGCAAGGTATCTAACGTGGTCGTCGTTGTCGTTACTTGATTGGTCACTGGCTGCTGCGTAATCACTGGCGGGGTGACATTAGTTGCGACAGGTAGTACTTGTGTCACGCTGCTGGCAGGCGTAGTAATCACATCTACTTTAGTGACTTTATTGGTAATAGAGTTAGTCACTGGTACGCTAGTAACGGTCGTCGTACCTTGGACAACAGGAGACTGACGCATGACATAGCGTGGCACAGTGGTCACCTGAGTTACCGCGTACGGCATGCCGTCTTGCATGATGATACCGTTTGGCGTCGCCGTAATCGTAGCAGTTTTGCCATCAGAGTATTGCTCAACAACAGTGGTGCTACCGCTCGCAGATGAGCTAATGGCAATCTCAGGGGCAGCATTGGCCGATGATGCGACCAACATGATACCTGCTAGAATTGCAGGTATAGTTGCATTTTTTGCCATAGTTGTTTTAGCAGTTGATGCTTGAAAACTATTGTTCATAATCATAAAAGACTCCTCAAAAATAATAGTAAGTAATACAACAATAGATAATGCTTAGATGAACAAAACCCCCGCTAAATGACACCGAAAAATATGCCAAATAACGAGGGTAGTAGTGCTGATATTAGCCTATGTATGCGATCAGACCATCATTATTTTTAGTAAGAGCGCAGCAGTGCTAACTTGTATAAAAGCTATTCAATCTTAAATATTTCTTATTGAATAGGCTTAATATTGAAGCTGTTGTGCCCTTAAACTCAAATAATTATGCGCCAAAACAAATCATGGATAAAAGCAGCATTATGTAACCGAAATGGTATAAATGCTATTTATGTGTAGTACGGCTTTCATCTATGGAATTGCATAACTAAGTCGCTAGTCACAATCATTTTCATAAAAACTATTATCTAAAAGTCATTTCTCGAACTGTCTATCTTTGAGAACATCAAAATTCTAGATTAGAACGCAGTGTAGTTATTAGTCGTATATAACTTTCATGACTTCATATTCAACCACGCCCTTTGGCGTTTCGATGCGCACTTCGTCACCTTCGAACTTACCAATCAGACCACGAGCGATTGGTGAGTTGACTGAGATTTTGCCAGCTTTAAAGTCAGCCTCATCATCACCAACGATTTTGTATTGTTTTTCTTCTTCGGTGTCCATGTTTTCGATCACGACGCTGACACCAAACACGATACGGCCTTCTTTTGGCAGTGTCGAAGGATCGATGACTTGAGCGCCACCAAGTTTGGCTTCGATATCACGAATACGTGCTTCACAAAAACCTTGTTGCTCACGGGCAGCATGGTATTCAGCATTTTCTTTCAAATCGCCGTGTTCGCGTGCTTCAGCAATCGATGCTGTGATGCGTGGACGGTCGACACTTTTTAGCTGTTTTAATTCGGCTTCTAGAGCCGCGTGTCCTTGCGGAGTCATTGGGTAACGTTGCATGTTTTTTCCTTAAACCAATAACACCACACCACCTCATAATGAGATGGTGTCAGTGTTGTTGCAATGGATATAAAATATAAAAGAGTGATAATTAAGACGATGTAATGAATAAGTTGGCCATCATTTATGAGTGTATCTCACCTAAATTCAAGCATAGTCGCACTTAAGCTTACGTAATAAAAAGCATAGTCGCAATTTAGCCACTATGCTTTTTAGGTCTATCACGGTAAAGGTATCGTTCCTCAAGCATGGTTGGCTATATTTAAAGCAAACAACGATACTTGAGTGAGCTTTTAGGCAAGCCTAACGGTTATGCTTAATCTACTGAAATTATTCAGCCACGTCAATAGACTTTGCTTGCTCATGCAAATCTTGTAACTTATAGACATCAAACGGTAAGTCAATCGCGTAAGATTTGCAGACGGCATCAGCGGCACCTAACGTGGTGACGTAGAATACTTTGCCCTGTAGCGCACTACGGCGAATAGAGAACGAATCCTCTTGAGCTTGCTTACCTTCAGTAGTATTGATGATAAGGTCGATTTTGCCGTTTTTCAAGGCATCAACGATATGCGGGCGACCTTCAGTGACCTTGTTGATTTGCTGACTTTCGATACCAGCGTCGCTCAGTACTTTTTGCGTGCCAGTGGTCGAGACAATCTTAAAGCCAAAGTCTGCAAGCTGACGAGCAATCGGAGCGATTTGGGCTTTGTCACTATCACGAACTGAGATAAAGACCGTTTTTGTCTCGCCTTCAGTCGGTAGACCTGGCAGACGCTCATTACTACCGATAATGGCCTTGTAGAATGCTTCGCCAAAGGTTTTGCCCACGCCCATAACTTCGCCCGTTGATTTCATCTCAGGACTCAAGATTGGGTCAACACCTGGGAACTTGGCGAATGGGAATACCGCTTCTTTGACCGCATAGAATGCTGGGACAATCTCAGTAGTAAAGCCTTGATCTTTAAGCGAAGTGCCAGCCATACAGCGAGCAGCAACCTGTGCTAACGAAGTACCGATACACTTAGAAACAAACGGTACTGTACGTGCAGCACGTGGGTTCACTTCTAGGATATATACCGTTTCACCTTTTACCGCGAACTGTACGTTCATCAGACCGATAACACCTAGCTCTTTTGCCATAGCGACTGTCTGTGCGCGCATCACGTCACATAACTCTTTAGACAGTGAGTATGGTGGCAGTGAGCATGCTGAGTCACCTGAGTGAACGCCAGCCTGTTCGATATGTTGCATGATACCGCCGATGACGACATCAGTACCATCACATACACAGTCTACGTCGACTTCGATAGCATCATCTAAGAAACGATCTAGTAGGACAGGCGCTTCGTTCGATGCTTGTACCGCAGTACGTAGATAGTGTCTTAGCTCGTCTTCGTTATAGACGATTTCCATCGCGCGGCCACCTAGTACATAAGATGGACGTACAACCAATGGATAGCCTACATCTTTTGCTTTAACCAAACCGTCTTCTAAGCTGGTCGCTAGAGCGTTTGATGGCTGTACTAAATTCAGCTGCTGAATCATGTGCTGGAAGCGTTCACGATCTTCGGCACGGTCGATTGCATCTGGGCTAGTACCGATGATTTTAACGCCTGCTGACTCTAGTGCACGAGCAAGTTTCAATGGCGTTTGACCACCGAACTGTACAATCACGCCATCAGGGTTTTCAATACGGACGATTTCTAGCACGTCCTCTAACGTGATTGGCTCAAAGTATAAACGGTCAGAAGTGTCATAATCGGTGGAAACCGTTTCAGGGTTACAGTTGACCATGATGGTCTCGTAACCATCTTCACGCATGGCAAGCGCTGCATGTACACAGCAGTAATCAAACTCGATACCTTGGCCGATACGGTTAGGACCACCACCGATAACCATGATTTTCTTTTTGTCTGTTGGATTCGCTTCACATTCGCTATCGTACGTCGAGTACATGTAAGCCGTGCTAGTAGCAAACTCTGCTGCACAGGTATCAACACGCTTATAGACTGGATAGACGTTTAGATCCCAACGCTTTTTGCGTAGCTGCTTTTGTGAGATACCAAGCAATTTAGCCAAACGCAAATCTGACAAGCCTTTACGTTTAAAGCTACGTAGATTTTTCTCGTTCAATCCGCCAAAGCCAAGTGATTTCACGATGTCTTCAGTTTTCACGATGTCTTCGATTTGTACCAAGAACCATGGGTCAATCTTGGTGTAATTAAATACCTCATCGACACTCATACCAACGCGGAATGCATCAGCAACGTAGTAGATACGATCAGGTGTTGGAATGGTTAAGCGATTGATGATTTCGCTACGTGCTTTTTCAGCACTGACTTTTGATAAGTCGATTTGCTCATCGAAACCATCTGCACCTGTTTCCATACCGCGTAGTGCTTTTTGCATAGACTCTTGAAAATTACGACCAATCGCCATCACTTCGCCGACCGATTTCATCTGCGTCGATAGGATGTTGTCCGCTTGTGGGAATTTTTCAAAGTTGAAACGCGGTATCTTAGTGACGACATAATCAAGTGCAGGCTCAAAGCTCGCTGGCGTTTTGCCACCCGTGATATCATTTTGCAATTCATCTAGCGTGTAACCAATCGCCAGTTTTGCCGCGATTTTGGCAATCGGGAAACCAGTGGCTTTTGAGGCGAGGGCAGACGAGCGTGATACACGTGGGTTCATCTCGATGACAACCATGCGGCCCGTATCAGGATTGATACCGAACTGTACGTTTGAGCCACCCGTTTCTACACCGATCTCACGCAATACCGCGAGTGATGCGTTACGCATGATTTGGTATTCTTTATCCGTCAAAGTCTGTGCTGGCGCGACGGTGATTGAGTCACCAGTATGCACGCCCATTGGGTCAAAGTTTTCGATGGCACAGATGATGATGCAGTTGTCGTTTTTGTCACGAACCACTTCCATCTCGTATTCTTTCCAACCAATCAATGATTCATCGATGAGTAGCTGATGGTTTGGAGACAAATCAAAACCGCGCTCACAAATCTCGATGAACTCATCGCGGTTATAAGCGATACCGCCGCCTGAACCGCCCATGGTGAATGATGGACGAATGATACATGGATAGCCCATTTTTTCTTGAGTAGCAAAGGCTTCTTCCATGGTTTCAGCCGTTTCAGCGCGAGGGCACTCAAGGCCGATACGCTTCATGGCTTTATCAAACAAGTTGCGGTCTTCTGCCATTTCGATTGAGTCTTTGGTTGCACCAATCAACTCGCAGTTATACTTGGTCAATACACCGTGCTTGTCTAGTTCTAGCGCACAGTTTAGTGCTGTCTGTCCGCCCATCGTTGGCAAGATGGCATCAGGACGTTCTTTGGCAATGATTTGCTCAACGGTTTGCCAAGTAATCGGCTCGATATAGGTCGCGTCAGCCATGACAGGGTCGGTCATGATGGTCGCTGGGTTTGAGTTGACCAAGATGACGCGGTAGCCTTCTTCTTTTAGTGCTTTACACGCCTGTGCGCCTGAATAGTCAAACTCACACGCTTGGCCGATGACGATAGGGCCGGCGCCAATGATAAGAATGCTTTTTATGTCGGTACGTTTTGGCATAGTTCGAGCTACCTTCGTTTGGATGATAATTTGAGTAATCTTTATTTTTGATAACGCTCATGGCGTTTTATACTTGCAGTGCTTGATTTAATGCCGCTTGAACCGCTATGGACAATTCAAGCGTTTACTTATTATGTAGTTATAATCAACCGTTTACGCTTGGGCAGTTTTAGACGCTGCCATCATCTCAGCAAACTTATCAAACAATGGCGCACAGTCATGTGGACCAGGGCTGGCTTCTGGATGACCTTGGAAGCTAAAGACTGGCTTGTTGGTCAGTTCGATACCTTGGTTAGTACCATCAAACAGTGAACGGTGAGTAGATTTAACGTTGTCAGGTAGCGTGTCTTCATCGACTGCAAAACCATGGTTCTGACTGGTAATCATAACCGTGCCAGTCGCCAAATCTTGTACTGGATGGTTGGCACCATGATGGCCTGTTTTCATTTTGATAGTATTTGCACCGCTAGCCAGACCAATCAGCTGATGGCCTAAGCAGATACCAAACGTTGGCACGTCAGTTTGCTCAATGATGTGGCGTACCGCATCGATAGCGTAATCACAAGCTGCAGGGTCACCAGGGCCGTTTGATAAGAAGATGCCATCTGGATTCATCGCTAGCACATCAGCGATAGGGGTCTGTGCTGGGACAACCGTTACGTGACAACCGCGATCGACGAGCATGCGCAAGATGTTTGTTTTGCTACCGAAGTCATAAGCGACGACGTTGTATTTAGAATCGATATGAGTGCCGAGTTGCTTAAAGAAGCCGCCAGTACCACTATCATGACTACCAGGGATATCACGGTTGAGTAGGGTGTCTGATAAATCCCAGGTACCTGCTGTCCACTCGAAGTTTTCTTTAGTGCAGCATTCTTTTGCCAAGTCCATGCCCTTTAGGCCTGCAAAGCCTTTTGCTAACTCAATCGCTTTTTGCTCATCGTCGCTACTGATCGTCTCGCCGTTTGATGCAGTCATGATACAGCCGTTCTGTGCACCTTTATCACGTAATAGACGTGTTAGCTGACGGGTATCAATTTCAGCGATAGCCACTGTCTCATTACGCTGCAAATAGTTGCTAAGTGACTCTGAGTTACGGAAGTTAGAGGTTGCCATAGTGGCATCACGGATGATAAGACCGTCTGCCCATACTTTGTGGCCATTGCCAGATTCTGTGTCCTCGCTATTGGTGCCTGTATTACCGATGTGAGGGTAAGTCAAAGTCACCAGCTGGCGGGCATAACTTGGATCGGTTAGGATTTCTTGATACCCTGTCATGGCTGTGTTAAATACCACTTCACCAATACGATGACCTAGGCTGCCGATACTGACACCGCGAAAGATTGTACCGTCTGCTAGTGCCAAAATTGCTTGTATTTCTGCCGATGAATTCAAGGATTGCCTCCGCTGTTATTGGTGAGTGCCATCGTGTTTTGTTGGTCTAAAATTGCTCCGTATCCTTTTATTTACGGCATTTGACTGTTGTCATATAAAAGTAAAAAAAGGGCGATACACAAAAATTTTCCACAAAAAAGCGAGAAGACATTATTGATGAAAACTACAAAACCCACTAGATAGTGAATAGGTAACTTGCATCATGTCCGCTCGCTTAGGCACAGATTTTGCGTATTATATACAAAATAGACGGTTATAGCTAGCCGATTTACTGGATTAATAGTCATTTCATAGCTAATAATGAGGTCTTTATAAATATATTCACTTTATAAAATAGCCTAAGCGGATATTAACTCCTTTCTCTTTTATCGAATTCGACATTAAGCGTATATTGATAGCGCTGGATTTTCGCAGTTGGCTTTGCCACAATGGACAGCGCAGCGCTAGACCCAATTTTTATAATCGTTTGTTATAACAATAATGAAGATGACAAGGAGTCGTTATGATTTATCAGTATTTAGACAAAACCCCTGAATTTGCTGCACCGTTCAACGGTTGGGTAGCAGATTCAGCGCAAGTGATGGGCGATGTATATTTAGGTCATCAAGCCAATATTTGGTTCGGTGCAGTGATACGCGGTGACAACGATCGTATCCATATCGGTGACTATAGTAATGTACAAGAAAATAGTGTGATTCACACCGATGCAGGTATTAAGGTGAAAATCGGTAATTACGTGACTATCGGCCATCTGGCTATGCTACATGGCTGTGAAGTCGGTGATAATAGCTTGATTGGTATTGGTGCTGTGGTGCTCAATAATGTCAAAATCGGTAAAAACTGTCTGATAGGGGCGAAAGCCTTGATTACTGAAGGTCAGGTGATTCCTGATAACTCGCTAGTGATGGGCGCGCCTGCAAAAGTAGTCAAGACGCTAACAGATGAGCAAGCAGCGATGCTAAAAATGTCAGCGCTACATTATGCTGAGCGTTGTCAAAAGTTTAAAACAGGCTTAACAGAAATAGCGATGCCTGACTAAAGGTAAATAGTCTAAGCAATTCTAAAGGGATAGATTACAAGGTACAGGCTTATTTCGTTTACATGCTATTTAAGTGATGTGCTCAGCTTTAGTAGATAACTGTACCCAATTTTATTAAACGATTCATATTTTTTCGCAACCAACGATAAGGTCTCACCATGCAGGCAAATCAAGCACAAACAAAACAAAAACAGCTGGCATTATTTGATTTAGATCATACATTACTTGATGTCGATAGCGATTATCTCTGGGGCGAGTATATCGTAAAGCATGACCTTGTCGATGAGGCGCAGTACCGCACTGCCAATCAGAAGTTTTATAATGACTATATCGAAGGTACGCTAGACGCGACAGAGTATAATGAATTCGTTGCGCAGTTTTTAAGCAGTCTGCCGCTTGATAGACTTGATGAGCTAAGAGAAGACTATATCAAAAGCGAAATCGAGCCACATATTCGCCCAAAAGCGATGGAAGCATTGTGTCAGCATATTGAGCAAGGACACGATGTGGTAATTATTTCTGCGACCAATGATTTTGTGGTATCGGCCATTGCTAAGCGGTTTGGTATTGAAGCTGCCAATGTATTGGCAACGCCACTCGAGATCAAAGACAATCGCTACACAGGTAAGCTAACTGACAGACCAAACTTCCAAGCGGGCAAAATATACCATTTGGATAAATGGCTAAATAAACAGCAAGCCTCTGGCATTACCTTTGAAAAAACATATGCGTATTCAGATTCCAAAAATGATATTCCGTTACTCGAATGGGCTGATGTGGCCGTTTGCGTATCACCTGATGATGCGTTACATGCGCATGCTTTGGCACATCGCTGGGCAGTAGAAGATTGGTCAATATAGACTGTCCAATCTAATAATAGTAGCAACATTGGCAATAGCATTAATTAGTGAACCGTTTAGTCTCAATCTCATTTAAAATAGCGCCACATTCGTTATTTATTTTTATTAGAAAAACAGGAACATTTATGGAAATCAATCCGTATCAAGAGCAAATTAAAGATTTATCAGAGCGTGGGCAGGATTTGCGGAGGTATCTTTGACTTCGATGGTAAGCAAGAACGCTTAGAAGAAGTCAATTTGGAATTAGAAAACCCTGAGCTATGGAACGATCCAGAGCGCGCGACCAAAATCAACAAAGAAAAAAGTCACCTTGATGGTGTCATCGATGTGGTGGTTTCTCTTGAAACCACACTAGAAGACGCGTCTGCCATGCTAGAGTTGGCAGTCGAAGCAGAAGATGAGTCCTTGCTAGCCGACGTGCAGAGCGAGCTAGATAGCGCTGAGAAACGTGTTGCTGATTTAGAATTCCGCCGGATGTTTAGCGGTGAGATGGATCCAAATAACTGCTACTTAGATATTCAGTCGGGCAGTGGCGGTACTGAAGCGCAAGATTGGGCTGAAATGCTACTACGCATGTATACGCGCTGGGCAGAAGCTCATGGCTTTAAAGTAGATGTGATTGAAGTATCTTCAGGCAGCGTGGCTGGTATTAAGTCGGCAACGATTGAGATCAAAGGCGATTATGCGTTTGGTTGGTTGCGTACCGAGATTGGCGTCCACCGTTTGGTGCGTAAGTCACCATTTGATAGTAATAATGGTCGTCATACCTCGTTTGCAGCGGTATTTGTCTCACCTGAAATAGATGATAACGTCGAGATTGATATCAATCCAGCTGACTTGCGTATCGATACCTATCGCTCATCTGGAGCGGGTGGCCAGCACGTAAACACGACAGATTCTGCGGTACGTATTACCCATGAGCCGTCGGGCGTGGTAGTGACCTGTCAGAATGAGCGTAGTCAACATGGTAACAAAGCCACCGCCATGAAGATGCTACGTGCTAAGCTTTATGAGCTTGAAATGCAAAAACGTATGGAATCACAGCAAGCGGTAGAAGACGGTAAGTCTGATGTTGGCTGGGGCAGTCAAATTCGCTCATACGTGCTCGATGACTCTCGTATCAAGGACTTGCGTACGGGTGTTGAAACCTTTAACACTGGTGCCGTACTAGATGGTGACCTCGATCAGTTCATCGAAGCGAGTTTAAAAGCAGGACTGTAAAAGGCCGTTTTAAATAAGCAGCCGTTTTAAAATAGTAACTAATTGAAATAGTAACCAATATTTAATTAAGGAAAATTATGCCAAGCGTTAATAATTATTTTGATGATAAAGTGACTTCTATTGCCTTTCAAACGGCTACTAAGCCTGCAACTGTCGGCGTTATGGAAATTGGTGAGTATGAGTTTGGCACCAGTGAATTTGAAACCATGAGTGTGGTGAGCGGTGCATTGACTGTCAAGCTACCAGAGAGTGATGAGTGGCAAACCTTTAACGCTGGCAAGCAGTTTACCGTCGAAGCCAATCAGAAGTTCCAAGTAAAAGTAGACGTCGAAACCGCTTATCTATGTGTATACGGTAAATAATGACTTCTAAGTTATAGCAGTATCAAAACGAAAAACGCCAAGTATTTGATGCTTGGCTTTTTTTATTTCCGAACTATAAAAAACTATAAGTTTTTACGGTACTGCACCATGTCCGTTAAGCTTGCGACTTTGTCATACAGTTGGCGTGCATTAGCATTACTTTCTTGAGTTTTCCAATAAACGTGATTACAGCCTTTTTCATCAGCAAAACCATATACGGCTTCAATTAATATTCGTCCGATGCTCTGTCCACGTACAGACTCATCGACATAGAGGTCTTGTAGATAACAACATGCCGTACTACTCCAAGACGTTGGATGTATTACGACATGGGTAAAACCTACCAATGTACCATTCTTCCACGCCCCAATTCCATAAGTAGCGACGTCGTTATTGAGCAAGTTGCGCCATGTTGTATCAGTCGTGCTCATGGGCAAACTGGTCTCATAAAAGGTTAGGTAGCTTTGCCATAATGTTAACCAAAAGTCGTAATCGGCGCGAGCTAGGGGTTTTATTTCTACAGATGAAGGGTACATTTTATTTTAATAAACTTAAGTCGTGAGTAGTGCTAAATTATGCCTCACAAACGCATCGTTTAGCATCCATAATTTCAATTTTATTTTACACATCGATTACACTTTGTCTGTGCCAAATAAACAGCAAAAACTACCGCCATTAATTATGCTAAAACCATGAATTCTTAAAGGTATATAGGTTTATGACAAAGGCAAAATTACAGACTAGCCAGCAGACAATGACCAAAGACGTGCGTCATGATTACGAGCATCTCGCACGCCGTGCCAATTTGCGTTATGTGAGTGACGACGAACCAGGCTACGAGCGCAGACGCTGGGGTCGCGGCTTTACTTATCGTGATGCAACGGGTAACACGGTAAAAGACAGAGCATTGCGTCAGCGTTTTGATGCGTTGGTGATACCGCCCATGTGGTCAGAGGTGTGGATATGCAAAGACGAAAGAGGCCACCTACAATCAACAGGGCGAGACGAAAAATCTCGCAAGCAGTATCTGTATCATCCGTCATGGAACAATATTCGTGACCAAGCAAAGTTTGATGCGATGATAGGGTTTGCAGAGGCGCTGCCCAATTTACGCGCGCAGGTCGAGACAGATTTGGAAGCAGAATCGTTGTCACGCACCAATGTGCTTGCTGCCGTTGTTAAATTGCTAGAGACCACTTTGATTCGTATTGGCAATAGCCGCTACGCCAAACAAAACAAAAGTTATGGTCTGAGTACGCTACGCAGCAAGCATGTCAGTGAAACCGACAATGGACTGGCGTTTGATTTCGTCGGAAAAAGCGCGAAAGAACACCACATTGAGCTACAAGACGAGCGATTGATTGACATCGTGCAGGCCTGTTCTGAGCTGCCCGGTTATCAAATATTCAAATATCTAGATGACAACGGACATAAGCAAGTCGTTGACAGTAATGATATCAATGACTACTTACGGGTGCATACGTGCGGCATGGACTGCGAAAGCAAACTGTACAGCGCAAAAGATTTTCGTACATGGATGGCCAGTGTACTCGCAGCAAGCTATCTATATGATGAGCTACAAACGACTGCAGGCGCTAACATATTAACCAGTGCGCCAGAAAGCACTGAGCGACAGCAATTAGTTACTGATATGGTAAAAAGCGTGGCAGCAGAGCTAGGCAACACACCAACCGTATGCCGTGCCTCTTATATTCATCCCATTGTCATTGAGCGTTTTTTGACAGGGCAGTTCTTTGAGACTTACAAACAAGCACGCCGTGGACGAACCAAGAAGTACCAAAGCTGTGAAGAGAAAGCGTTATTAGGGTTTTTAAGAGCTGATGTTTAAGTGTGAGGTTTTAGATAATAATATTAAGGTGTTAATTCTTTAATAGGAAATTGAAAATATGTGGCAGTACCTTAGCTAATGTAGGTGTCTTCGTGGACTTATAGCGAATTAATAATAATTAGTTATAGATTATCTTTATTTCTATAAAATAAAAATGATACGTTATGTATTGAAATAAACGTAAAAATGCGTTACTAATAGAGCATGATAAATACGAACCTATGAAACGGTCTATAGGATGTGGCCGTTTTTTAATCATAAATACCATTTTACCAGTTACCTGCTATTGCTAAAGGATTAGCTTATGAACACCGCCTCTCAAACCCCGACGAATATTGATACAGACACTACCGCCACGCCCAAAAACTATACCGATTATTATAATAATTTTGATATGGATACACTGCTGTCAGAAATATTTGGCGAGCAGGTAGGTGATCGACTAAATGCTTATATGGCTTGCTGTGGTCGTCATGTACGTGACGGCCGCGCTGACAATGCCGCGCTAGTACACGAAGATACCGCAGGCAATATAACACGCATGAGCTTTGGTGAGCTTGACAAAGCGAGTGCTCAAATCGCTAACTTGCTACAGTCGTATGGGGTAAAAGCGGGTGACAAGGTAGCGACGATGCTACCGCGCACGCCTGAGCTGCTAACCGTCGTATTAGCAACTTGGCGCATCGGCGCGGTATATCAGCCGCTATTTACCGCATTTGGCTATGACTCAATCAAGTATCGGATGGACAAAGCCGATACCAAAGTCGTTTTTACTAACTTAGAAAATCGCAGCAAGTTTGAAGATTTGGCTGAGCAAACCAAAATGGTATTGGTCGGCAGTGTGGAGGATGCCCAGACATGGGGTGATGATCACTATATCCAGTCTATGGCAGCACAGCTGCAAACGTTTGAACCTATGATGCTTGATACGGATGCGCCATTTTTGCAAATGTTTACCTCAGGCACGGTTGGCAAATCAAAAGGCGTCAGCGTTCCATTGGCTGCGTTACCTGCTTTTTACCTATATATGCGTTATGCCATCGACCTACGCGAAGATGATCAGTATTGGAACATGGCCGATCCAGGCTGGGCGTATGGCTTGTACTATGCCATCACAGGGCCTCTGTTACTGGGCATCACCACTTATTTTAATGAAGCAGGATTCGATGCGACCCATACCCATGACTTTATGGTGCGTCATAAGATTACCAATTTGGCCTCTTCACCAACCGCATTTCGAATGATGAAATCTAGTGGTGTGTTTGATAGTATTAATGAAGGTGCTCATAACGATACTAATGCTAAGCTGTCTTTACGCTGTGCCAACTCGGCAGGTGAGACGCTAAACACCGAAGTGGTCAACTGGGTTGAAACCTATTTAGAATGCCAAGTCAAAGACCAATATGGGCAAACAGAGACTGGCATGACGTGCTGTGCACATCATGCACTGGCGCATGATTGTCCTGTTGGCTCGATGGGTATGGCACTACCAGGTCATACGTTAGTCGTACTAGATGATGATATGAATGTGCTACCGGATGGTGAGCAAGGGCAGCTAGCAGTCGTGGTCAGTCAGTCACCTGCGTTCTATTTCCGAGGCTATAGCTGGAATGAAAAACAAGCATTTGTAGATGATTACTATCTGACAGGCGACGTGGTCGAGCGTCATAGTGACGGCAGTTACTGGTTCTCAGGCCGTGATGATGACATTATTATTACCGCAGGTTACCGCGTAGGGCCTACTGATGTCGAAAACACTGTATTAGAGCATGAAGCAGTGGCAGAATCTGCGGCGGTAGGCGTGCCAGATGAAGTGCGCGGTCACACTATTAAGTCTTATGTGGTACTAAAAGATGGCATCGAAGGCAGTGAGCAAATTGCCAAAGAAATCCAAGAGCTAGTACGCAAACGCCTATCCACTCATGCTTATCCGCGTGAGGTCGAGTTTGTGACAGAACTGCCGAAAACGCCAAGTGGCAAGATACAACGCTTTTTGCTGCGTAGTCTGTCTGCCGCATAAATAATTTGGCAAAGCGTCTATACATTCAATAGAAAAATATCTAATAAGAAGCAAAAATTTAAAGGAATAATCATGCAAGTTAAAGAAAACAGCTTTTTGGTCACAGGCGGGGCATCAGGATTAGGTGAATCAGTGGCTCGGGCGATTGTAGGTCAAGGTGGCAACGTCATTATCGCTGATTTAAATGAATCTGCTGGACAAGCTCTGGTCGCTGAGCTAGGTGATAGTGCGCGCTTTGTGCGCTGTGATATCACTAATGGTGATGAAGTACAATCAGCGGTCGAAATGGCAGAATCAGCTTTCGGCGGCCTACAAGGTTCAATCAATTGTGCTGGTATCGTAGTGGTACAAAAACTGCTAGATCGCGATAACAATCCGGCAGACCTTGAGGCATTTAGCCGCGGAGTCAATATCAATCTGGTTGGTTCATTTAACGTCGCTCGTTTGGTTGCTGCTAGCATTGCCAAGCGCATAGCGAATGACAGTAGTGCAGGCGACCATGTAGAGAAGAACATAGATCAAGGTATTATCATTAATA
Source organism: Psychrobacter sp. MES7-P7E (assembly GCF_002863645.1). Lineage (NCBI taxonomy): Bacteria > Pseudomonadati > Pseudomonadota > Gammaproteobacteria > Moraxellales > Moraxellaceae > Psychrobacter > Psychrobacter sp. MES7-P7E. The sequence continues at coordinate 33,169 of NZ_PJBU01000098.1, forward strand.
CAGCTTCTATCGCAGCCTTTGACGGACAAGTCGGTCAAGCCAGTTATTCTTCGTCCAAGGCAGGCGTGGTTGGTCTGACCTTGCCACTTGCTCGCGAGCTAGCGCGTCATGGTATACGCGTTATGACCATCGCACCAGGTGTCTTTGCTACGCCGATGATGGACAGCATTCCTGAAAAGGCACGCGAGCAGCTAGAGGCAGGTGTGCCATATCCCAAACGTTTAGGCGCACCCAATGAGTTTGCCAAATTGGTGACTCATATCATCGATAATGCTTACCTAAATGGTGAAGTGATTCGCTTAGATGGTGCGATTCGCATGGTGTAACAGTTTAGTGAGTGATTCATCATTTTTGCACAAAACGTATCTACAGAATCTGGCATAGTGCTTTGATACATATGATTAATGACAAAAAATTAATTATGGGAATCAGAGTTTATGCTATTTTTTTATAAAAAATCTTATCCATCAAATGAGCAGCCTACGCCTTGGCTGCCTATCATTATTGGTCTTAGTCTTGCTGCCATTGTCAGCACAAGCGCTATTGCTTATGTCAAAAGCACCTCAAAACCAGAAACCCCCATTCCTCCTTCTATAATCATTGATAGAGTCTTTGTCGACAAATCAGACCGTATCTTAAAACTGATGAGCGATGGTAAAGTTATTAGGTCGTATCGTATTGTGCTAGGAGGCAGTCCATCAGGTCATAAGCAACAAGAAGGTGACCAACGTACGCCAGTTGGGGTTTATACATTAGATTATAAGAATGAAAACTCCATTGCCTATCGTTCTATTCATATTAGTTATCCCAATGATGAGGACAAGGCACGAGCAAAGTCATTGGGGGTCAATCCAGGTGGCGATATCATGATTCATGGGCAAATGAATGGCTTTGGATATTTGGCATTGTTTAATCAACGACGTGATTGGACAGATGGCTGTATCGCTGTTGCCAATGATGAGATGGATGAAATTATGGATGCAGTGACACTTGGTACTCCTATCGAAATCGTGGAGTAGAACAGTCGGATTTTATCTAATCCATACTAAATAGATGCACTATTCATTAACGTATTTAATGGAGGTTTATCTTTCATTTGCACTAATAAAATGGCACAACTGATCTACTAACTACCTTTAACTGATATTAATAGCCCATTTAAATATTATTAATAATAAATATCATTGCTTTAAGTAAGGTTTTATTTAGTAATTGTCTTGAAATAGATGTATATATACCTTATATAAGTGACAGATAACAGTAGGCACTAGACTAAGATAATCCTTAGAGGTGCTATTGAGAATACCAATTATAAAAGGATATAGACATGAGATTTGAGAAGTTTACTCAAAAACTGCAGTCCGCCATTCAAGAAGCTCAGAGCCTAGCGTTAGGTCGTGATCATACGGGCATTGATCCTGTGCATTTGCTTGCCGTGTTGCTACAAGATGAGTCTAATTTATCTATCTGCCAACAAGCAGGTGCTTCTATTCCAGCGTTAAAAAATGGCGTTGCTAAAGCATTGGATAACCAAGCAACGATTTCGGAGCCGACAGGTGACGTCAATCTAAATCCAAACTCGGTAAAAATCTTGAATTTGGCAGATCGTCAGGCGCAAAAAGAAGGCGATGATTTTATCGCAACAGAATGGGTGATGTTGGCACTCGCCGAACAAGGCGAAACCAAAAAAATATTTGAAAGTGCAGGCGTGACGGCAAGCAAACTAAAAGCGGTCATTGAGCAGCTGCGCGGTGATGATACCGTCAATAACCAAAACGCCGAAGATCAGCGTGATGCACTCAACAAATACACGATTAATCTGACTGAACAAGCAGAGCTTGGCAAGCTAGATCCAGTCATTGGCCGTGACGAAGAAATTCGCCGTACCATTCAGGTACTGTCGCGCCGTACCAAAAACAACCCTGTGCTCATCGGTGAGCCGGGCGTTGGTAAAACGGCGATTGTCGAAGGCTTGGCACAAAAAATCATCAATGGCGACGTACCAGAAGGTCTGCGCCGCAAAGAAGTGTTGTCATTAGATTTAGGCGCGCTGATTGCAGGGGCAAAATTCCGTGGTGAGTTTGAAGAACGCCTCAAAAGCGTATTGAGCGACTTGGCCAAACAAGAAGGCAATGTCATTCTGTTCATCGATGAGCTGCATACGATGGTTGGTGCAGGCAAGTCTGAAGGTGCGATGGATGCGGGTAATATGCTAAAACCTGCTTTGGCACGCGGTGAGCTGCACTGCGTTGGTGCGACCACCCTTGATGAGTATCGCCAGTACATCGAAAAAGACGCTGCGCTTGAACGTCGTTTTCAAAAGGTTTTGGTCGATGAGCCAACAGTCGAAGATACCATTGCGATATTACGGGGTTTAAAAGAGCGTTACGAGTTGCACCATGGCGTCGATATTCAAGATAGCGCCATCATTGCTGCTGCGCGCATGAGCCATCGCTATATCACTGACCGTAAGCTACCAGATAAGGCGATTGATTTAATTGACGAAGCAGCCAGCCGCTTGCGTATGGAGATGGACAGCAAGCCTGAATCATTAGGTAAACTCGATAGTCGCCTCATTCAGCTAAAAATGCAGCGTGAGGTGCTCAAAAACGAAGAAGATGCTGGCGCGCAAGCTGAGCGTAAAGTGCTCGATGCGCAAATAGCAGAATTGGAAAAAGAGTACGCTGATCTTAATGAAGTTTGGCAGGCAGAGAAAGCGTTGGTCAAAGGCAGTCAACAGCTAAAAGACGAGCTGGATAAAGCCCGTATCGCTTATGACAAAGCCAGTCGTGAAGGCGATTATGAGACCATGAGTAAGCTGCAATATGAGACCATTCCGCAGCTTGAGCGCCGTATTCATGAGTCTGACTTGGCTGAGCAAAAAGAGCAGACAGGTGAAGGTAGCGGTGTCAAATTGCTACGTAATAAGGTGACAGACAACGAAATCGCCGAAGTGGTTGCGGCCGCGACTGGTATTCCAGTCAGCAAAATGATGCAAGGCGAGCGTGATAAGATGATCGCAATGGAAGAAAAGCTCCATGAGCGTGTTATCGGTCAAAACGAAGCGGTCGAATCGGTGGCCAATGCGGTACGTCGTAGCCGTGCAGGCTTATCTGATCCCAACCGTCCTTCAGGCTCGTTCTTATTCTTAGGACCTACAGGCGTTGGTAAGACAGAGCTGACCAAATCACTAGCGAACTTCTTATTTGACTCTGAAGATGCAATCGTACGTATCGACATGAGTGAATATATGGAAAAACATAGTGTCAGTCGTCTTGTAGGGGCACCTCCAGGTTACGTTGGTTACGAAGAAGGCGGTACGTTGACTGAAGCGGTACGCCGTAAGCCATATAGCGTCATATTGTTCGATGAAGTGGAAAAAGCGCATCCAGATGTGTTCAACATCTTGCTACAAGTATTGGACGATGGTCGCTTAACCGATTCGCAAGGTCGGGTGGTAGATTTCAAAAACACCGTCATTATCATGACCAGTAACTTGGGTTCGCACAAGATTCAGGAAATGGTTGGCGAGAGCTACGAGGATATCAAAGCGGAAGTAATGGATTCTGTTGGGCAGCATTTCCGTCCAGAGTTCGTCAACCGTATTGATGAAATCGTAGTATTCCATCCGCTTGGTATGTCGCAGATGGCAGGTATTGCCGATATTCAATTGAATCGTTTGCGTCAGCGTATCCAAGAGCGTGAGATGGATATTGAGCTATCAGCAGATGCGATGAATAAATTGGTTGCCGTGGGCTATGACCCTGTTTATGGTGCTCGTCCTTTGAAGCGTGCCATTCAACAAGAGATCGAAAACCCATTGTCATTGAAGCTATTGGCAGGTGATTTTGTCGCTGGTGATATTATCAAAGTCGATGTGGGTGCCGATGACAAGCTAACTTTTGATAAGCTTAGAATGAGCTAATCAGTTTATCCTTGACATCTTTATAACCCAACTGTACGCTTAAAACAAACCCCTTATCTACAATCGTAGGTAAGGGGTTTTTATTTATAAGACGCGTTTTACGTTACTGTTTTTTTACCATTTCGATATCCCTTGAGTCTCAGGACTATGCTATAACTAAATCAATGAATAATAGTATCAGTATCAACTGAATGGAGAAACAGAACGATGACAGCCCATATTGAACGTATAAATATACCTTTAACTTCGCCACTAATCATTGCAGCATTATTGTTTAGCACTGCTGCGTGCTCCAATCCTTCAGCAGTAAGTACTAGTAATAATAAAAGTACCACAACAGAGTCTAAAGAGATTTCTACTTCAGATAACGATACTCAAACCGCCACAAAAAGCACTACACAAACAAAGACTAGCAAGCCTGACTTTACGACCAAAGCAATCGCTACCTTTGATGAGCCTTGGGCTATGACAGCGTTACCTATTACAGATAGCAAAGCGCCAAAATTACTAGTAACACAAAAAACAGGTGAGCTATTTATCGTAGATACAGCGACGGGTAATAAGACCAAAATCGAAGGCATGCCTACAGTCGCTTACGGTGGTCAAGGCGGCTTAGGAGACATCATCGTGGCTCCAGATTTTGCGACGTCCAATACCGTTTATCTTAGCTACGCAGAAGCAGGAACAGGAGGTGATAGCAATAAATTTGGTGCTAAAGTTATCAAAGCGATACTTTCAGGATTAGAGACAGCCACACCTATATTGCAAGATATCACACCTATTTGGCAACAGTCTCCGAAAGTCACAGGGCAGGGACATTATAGTCATCGTTTGCTGTTTTCGCCTGATGGGCGCTATCTATATATCAGCTCAGGCGAGCGTCAAGACAAAGACCCAGCACAAGACATGAATGGCAATCTGGGTAAGATAATACGGTTGAGTCCTGATGGTAACACTCCGACAGACAATCCATTTACTGATAATGAGTTGGCCAAACAGTTTTGGACCATCGGACATCGCAATGTGCTTGGTATGGCATTTGACGATAGTGGACAGCTTTGGGCGCATGAAATGGGACCAAAAGGTGGTGATGAATTTAATCTGATTAAAAAAGGCAAAAACTACGGCTGGCCGATTGTATCAAATGGTCGTAATTATTCAGGCACACCAATCCCAGATCACGACACTCGTCCTGATTTTGAAATGCCCAAAATCACATGGACGCCCGTTATTTCACCGTCATCACTGAGTCTATATACGGCTGGTAGCCACAATGACTTTCCAGCATTACAAGGCGATTTTTTAATCAGTGGTTTATCTTCAAAAGCGCTTATTGTCGTAAGTATCGATGAAGATGATAGTGCTACTGAACGCTATCGTTATGACATGGGTGAGCGTGTCCGCAGCGTACTGGCTGTTGATGGGCAGGTCTGGGCATTGGAAGATGGTGATGGTGGACGATTACTCAGATTATTGCCTAAGTAACATCATGATAAAGCTGCTTTTACATCTGTATTTATGTAGACATTTTAAAAAAAACTATCAATCTTATTAGAATAAGTTAAAGGTTTTATCAAGTTTTATTTTGTAATTGATTGATAGTTAAAGCCTATTTTGTTAAGGTAATATTCCTTAAATTTTGAGACTTGCACATGGAAGAAGTAAAAGTAGGCAGATTAGGACCTTTTCCACGGGTGAGTAAACCTGTGTTTATTACATCGTCACTGTTGATCGTTGGATTTATTATTTTCGGTGCGCTTTTCACTGAAACAGCAGGGGCAGTTTTTAGTTTTTTACAGAATTTTATTACCGATAAGTTCGGTTGGTTATTTATTATCTTAGTGAATACAGCGCTCGGGCTTTGCATTTACTTAGGAATGAGTCGCTATGGTGATATTCGTTTAGGCAATCAAACGGAGCGACCGCAGTACAATCTGTTTTCTTGGATTGGCATGTTGTTCTCTGCGGGTATTGGTATTGGTCTCGTCTATTGGGGTACAGCGGAGCCGTTGTATCACTTTATGGCACCACCAATGGGCGAGGCCGAAACGGTTGAAGCCGCAAAGCAAGCGATGAATATCTCATTTATGCATTGGGGTCTACACGCTTGGGGCATCTATACGATTGTGGCACTGTCGTTAGCGTATTTTCATTTTCGTCGCGGTTTGCCTTTATCGATTCGCTCAACCTTGTATCCTTTACTTGGCAAAAGAATCTATGGCCGCTGGGGGCATACGGTCGATATCTTGGCCGTGTTTGGTACGATGTTTGGTGTGGTCACCTCACTCGGGCTTGGAGTGATGCAGATCAATGCGGGACTTGAGAAACTATTTGGCATGCCGAATAGTCTCACTGTACAGTTCGGTTTGATAGCTTTCATCACAGCGCTTGCAGCCGCTTCCGTTATGATGGGTCTGGATAAAGGTATTAAGCGCCTTAGTGATATCAATATCGGTTTTACAATCGTTTTATTGGTATTCATGGTTGCTTTAGGGCCAACGCTCTTTATATTTGATAGCTTTATCGAAAATATCGGCAACTATCTGACCGTGATCGTGCCTTTGGGTACGTGGGGCGAGTCTTATAGTGGAACAGATTGGCAAAGTGCTTGGACGATATTTTATTGGGCATGGTGGGTGAGCTGGGCACCATTCGTTGGTATCTTTATTGCCCGTATCTCTCGTGGCCGTACCATCCGTGAGTTTACGTTTGGGGTGCTATTAATCCCTATGCTTATCTTGTTCTTTTGGTTCACGACCTTTGGTGGCGTAGCGATTCACATGGAGCTTGCCTCTGCTGTGACAGGTATTAGCCCAGGGTTGGTTGAAGCAGTACAAGCAGACACGGGTAGCGCAATCTTTAAGCTGGTTGAGTACTACCCACTAGCCAAACCGATTACGTTAATGATTGTTGTCATGATTATGCTTTGGTTTGTAACTTCGTCAGATTCAGCCAGTTTTGTTATTGACATGTTGACCGCTGGTGGTGATACCAATCCACCAAAGATTCAGCGTTTGTTTTGGGCAACCACAGAAGGCGTTATCGCTGCCATATTGTTAGCGGCTGGTGGATTGTCTGCTTTGCAGGCAGCTGCCATCGTAGCAGGATTGCCATTTGCTTTAGTGGTTTTTGTCATAATGTATGCGTTGTTGCGGGGCCTTAGCCGTGACCGTTTGATTCTATATCGAGCGCAGCAAAGCTTTATCACAGATGAATCAGCAGATCATAACTCAGCTGATGAGTTTGTTGACGAGCATCTACTAAAAGGGCCACCTAAGATTGTAAAAGGTGACTAAAAGCAGGTGAAAGTAAGACAACTACTCAAGCTTTTAACAGAAGAAGCCCCAATTTATTTTTAAATTGGGGCTTCTTTATTGGGTGAAGATACTTAAATTTATTCAGGACAGATTCGGATTGCTGAAAATTATTACCGAAATGTTACTACCATTTCTATACATTCGGCAGTATTTACAAGGTGTTATATTTGATAATTCGTTCATACCTTGGTATGGTTACGCACTTTTTTGGGGATATACCTATGGATCATGTAAAAGTTGGCCGATTAGGCCCTTTTCCGCGGGTAAGTAAACCTGTATTTTTGACTTCAGCAATCTTGATACTAGCGTTCATTATTTTTGGCGCTTTATTCAATGAACAAGCAGAAGTCGTATTTAACCAAGCAAAAGCATTTGTCTCTTTGCGCTTTGGCTGGTTCTTTATTGTCGTGGTCAATTTAACATTGGTCATGAGTATTTATATGATATTTAGCCGCTACGGCGATATCAGACTCGGTCATCAGAATGAGAGGCCAGAGTACAATATGGTTTCTTGGATTGGTATGCTGTTTTCAGCAGGTATCGGTATCGGGCTGCTTTATTGGGGCACTGCTGAGCCGTTGTATCACTTCATGGCACCACCATTAGGCGAGGCGGAGACAGTTGCCGCTGCCAAGCAAGCGATGAATATCTCGTTCCTACATTATGGTCTACATGTATGGGCGCTATATGGCATGGTTGCGCTATCGCTGGCATATTTTCATTATCGAGTAGGTTTACCACTGGCTATCCGTTCGACACTTTATCCAATATTGGGTAAAAAGATCTACGGCGGTTGGGGGCATACGGTAGATACGCTTGCCGTATTTGGTACGATGTTTGGGGTAGTGACCACGTTAGGTCTTGGCGTCTTGCAGATTAACTCAGGCCTTGAGACGTTATTTGGTATACCCAATAATATTACGGTGCAGATTATTTTGATTGGCCTTATCACCATGCTAGCAGGGTTATCTCTGTTTATGGGGTTGGATAAAGGCATCAAGCGTCTAAGTGATACCAATATATTGTTCACTGTGATATTGCTAAGTTTTGTGATTATCTTTGGACCTACGCAGTTTATCTTTAACAGCTTCGTAGAAAACATCGGCAACTATTTGCATCAAATCGTGCCGTTAGGTCTATGGACAGAGTCTTATAGAGGCGAAGAAAATTGGCAAGCTTCTTGGACGATTTTCTATTGGGCATGGTGGATTAGCTGGTCACCATTCGTTGGAGTATTCGTTGCACGTATCTCTCGTGGCCGTACCATCCGTGAGTTTATATTAGGCGTATTATTAATTCCTATTACGATCTTGTTTTTGTGGTTTACTGCTTTTGGTGGTTCTGCGGTAAATATGGAGTTGGTAGCAGCAGCAGACCCTAACATAGTTAGCCCAGGTCTGATCGAAGCGGTCAAAGCCGATACAGGTAGCGCTATCTTTAAATTGATGGAATCTTATCCATTAACAGGTGCGGTCAACTTGCTCATCGTGGTGATGATTGTATTATGGTTTGTTACCTCGTCAGATTCAGCCAGTTTTGTTATAGATATGCTGACATCAGGTGGTGATACCAATCCGCCAAAGATTCAGCGCTTATTTTGGGCAGGTTCTGAAGGTGTTATCGCCGCTGTATTATTGGCAGCAGGTGGTTTGAGTGCATTACAAGCGGCATCGATTGTCTCAGGGTTTCCTTTTGCTATTGTGATCGTCGTGATGATGTATTCTCTATTGCGCGGTCTCAGTCGAGATCGTTTGATACTGTATCGTAATCAGCAATGGTTCACCACAGAAGAGTCGGCAGAGCATAACTCGGCCAATGAATTCCGTGATGAAGAGTTGCTAAAAGGCCCACCAGCACTTGAGAAAGATGCTTAAGCTTTAGAGTTTATTTCTTAGCTACAAAAATACCCAGCTTGTCATAAGCTGGGTATTTTTATAGATGCTCAAAACATATTTGGTCATAAAATAGCTTCATAGCTTAACGGCATTCACCTTTTGCATAACCAATAGCTGCAGGAATATTACAGGCTGAGCAGGCATTGCTAGCCGTTCGGTAGCTAAAAACTGATCCAACTTTCGTCTTTGCACAGACGGGTTCATATTGTGCCGTACAGATATTGTTGGCAGGGTTAGCGGGCGGGCATTGAGTAAGAGCACCTTCAAATGGCTGGCTGATATCAGGGTTGGATGGGGTAGATGTTTGACCAGACGTGCCTACATTAAACATAGAGCTACAGCCAGTTACTGCTAAAGCTAAAGTCAGTATCAGTAATGACGGTTTGAACGAAGATTGATTAATTGTGGAAAATCGACAAGTAGATAGAGTTTGTTTCATAAGAAATGTCCTTATTCATAATATTCGATAGCGTCCTGTTATCGATGATGGATTTACCTACTGATGACAAACGCTTAAGTATTTATGGTAGCTCATTTATCAATAGCTATCTACTTAAACACCATACAAAAAACCCCAAGCTCAATTGAGTTTGGGGTTTTGTTTTCTGCCATCAAATACTGATTTTATGACAGTATGTCTAAATCAAAGACATCTAGACTGACGACCTTCGCTTATTCAGCTGGTTTGTCATCTTGGTTTAGCTGCACGTACTTGTCAAAGTTTTGAGCATAATCAGTCAAATTGTCGCTCAGCATTTGGCGATACTGTTTGACATAAAACTCGACGATATCGTCTTTTTCTTTGGCGAAATCATCGCCTTTGACGAAGCCGATAGAGGCAACTGATGCGCTATAGCGTGCTGCAGCATACAATAAAGAAGCACCTACTTGACCTGAATGTGCTTCAGGACCTAGCTGACTGTTGGCGATACCGATGATAGCGTCAGCACGTTGATAGAATGCCTGCATTTCAGGGGTGATTTCGATGTTAGCATCAGCGTTTTGGTCTTGAATATTGTCTTGAGACATAAGCAACTCCTAATAATAAGTGTCAGTAGTTTTTAGTATAAAAATGGTTGATAAACGTTTTAAAGTAGTGACTCTTATAAACCAGCGTCTGCTTTTAAGATATCAGCTTTGTCTGTTTTTTCCCACGTAAAGGCAGTCTCTGAACCTGGACGACCAAAGTGTCCAAAGGTAGCAGTCTGTTGATACATTGGTTGTAGTAAGTTCAACATACGGGTAATGCCGTAAGGACGTAGGTCAAAGTGAGTACGAATCAAGCGAATGATCTCATCGTTACTGATTTTGCTAGTACCAAAGGTATTGACAGAAATAGAAGTAGGTTCAGCGACACCAATCGCGTAGCTGACCTGAACTTCACAGCGCTCAGCTAATCCTGCTGCTACGATGTTTTTGGCAACATAACGTACCGCGTAAGCAGCACTGCGATCGACTTTTGAAGGATCTTTACCACTGAACGCACCGCCACCATGACGTGCCATGCCGCCGTAAGTATCAACAATAATTTTACGACCAGTCAGACCAGCATCACCGACAGGACCACCAATCACAAACTTGCCAGTTGGGTTGATATGATAGCGTGTGCCAGCGTGCAATAAGTCAGCTGGTAGCACTTGCTTGATGATAGATTCCATCACGGCTTCTTGTAGATCCGACTGCGAGATGCTTGGATCATGCTGTGTTGATAATACAACAGCATCGATGGCGACAGGACGATTGCCGTCATACTTCAAGGTTACCTGCGCTTTGGCATCTGGACGCAACCATGGCAGCTCGCCTGCGCGGCGCAGCTCCGACTGACGCTCCATCAAACGATGAGCATACTCGATAGGCGCTGGCATCAGGACTTCGGTCTCATTACTTGCATAACCAAACATCAAGCCTTGGTCACCTGCGCCTTGCTCTTCAGGGTCGCTACGATCGACGCCTTGCGCGATTTCAGGAGATTGTTTGCCCAACATGTTAATGACTGCACAAGTCTCGCCATCAAAGCCTAAATCTGAATGGTGATAGCCAATGCCATTTACGGTGTCACGAACCAGACGCTCTAAATCGATATTTGCCGTTGTAGTGATTTCACCTGCAAGTATGACTGCGCCTGTTTTTACTAAGGTTTCGCATGCCACACGTGCGTGCAGATCTTCACGTAAGATAGCGTCAAGGATAGCGTCTGATATTTGGTCAGCCATTTTGTCAGGATGGCCTTCGCTCACAGATTCTGAGGTAAATAAGTTGTATTCACGCATAATGGGATCGCTTAATTGAATCAATAAGGGTAGGAAAAGCAGCACATCTGGGTGCTGCTCTAATTAATTTTGACCACGCATTTACGCGGCAGATAATCGGTATTTCTTAATTTAAAATCGGTTTTGACTAAAATCTTTGCTAATAAATTTGACCAAAGGGTGAGCTGACTATCATTCAATCAATATATAAAATGATACTGCCTCGCTCTAATATGGTCTTGGCGGTAATGAGTTGAGTCAGTACTTGCCCTAATAGACAACGCTAATGTGCAGATTGCCTTATCAGAAGCAGGGTAATGGCCAAAATCTCTTAACGCAAAATAGGGTTATTCTACCTTGAAACGTTATAAAACTCTAGTGAGCAACACTTGCTCTACTATAAGAAATGCTCAACAAGCAGTTCACTGCAATCAAAGGTGGTTACTGGATAGCGGTTTAGCTAGCTGAGTGATTAGCTAGCAGTAGCGTTTGCTTGAAATGAACAATACGTTACAACTCTAAAAATGCAGCTTTATCTTTGAACATGCATTCTTCATAGACAGGACAGGCGCCGCATTTGGGTGTACGAGCCTGGCAAGTATAGCGGCCGTGTAAGATAAGATAGTGATGGGCGTCTACGATGAAGTCTTCTGGGATGCGCTCAACCAGCTTTTTTTCGACGATAAGTACGGTTTTACCAGTGGCAAGCCCAGTACGATTACCCACACGAAAGATATGCGTGTCAACGGCCATGGTAGGCTGGCCAAAAGCAGTATTTAATACAACGTTGGCAGTTTTACGGCCGACACCTGCCAGTGACTCTAAATCTTTGCGGTTATCAGGAACAGTGCTATCAAATTTCTCAATCAAATCACGGCAAGTTTTTATGACGTTTTTTGCTTTGGCATTATATAGACCAATGTTTTTGATATAGGATTTGAGACCGTCTTCGCCTAATGCTAGTATTGCCTCAGGTGTGTTAGCTACTGGGTACAATTGCTTGGTAGCAATATTGACACTGACATCAGTCGCTTGTGCGGACAGAATTACCGCGATAAGTAATTCAAAATTGCTATCATAATTAAGTTCGGTGACAGGCTCATCAATAGTCGCTGCTAGCTTTTCAAAGAATGGACGCACGTCACGATTGGGCATTCGTCTAGAGGGTGGCGTGTCAGCTGTTTTATGTTTGACCGTTTTACTCATGGCATTTTGACTATTATTTTGATGAATGATTGTGCCAAATTATATGCTAGCGTTAGCATTCATGTTAATGATTAAAGTATCAATTTATTAACGCATTAATTGCGTAATCAGCTATTACCGTTATAGCGCTACTTGCAATGACTCAAGCTCGGCTTGTAAAGATTCGAGCTCTACTTGTTTCTTATCGTTTGCACGCACACTCAGTTGCTTTTCCAGTTTTTTGATTTTGGTACGGAGCTTGGCAGCCGCAATGGTATTTTTCGCTTGCGACTCACTGATGTTTAGAGACTGGCTTGCTGCATTATTGAGCTTAGCCTCTACCATACTAACGACAGGTCTACTATTGCTCGTATCAGCAAGCTGTTCTGTCACACGTTTCAAATGAGTGTGGTAGCGTTGTCTTAAATCCTCTTGCTCTGCTATTCGCTCAGGCTCAGATATTTCCCGCTCAATCGTAACTAAGTCGATGCAATCAACAGGGCAGGGCGCGATACATAGCTCACAGCCCGTGCACAAATCTGTAAAAATCGTATGCATATGCTTACCAGTACCAACGATAGCATCTACTGGGCAAGCAGGAATACATTTGGTGCAGCCGATACAGTCATCTTCACGAATAACTGCACGAACCTCGGTCGGACGTTCAGAGGTGGCATCTATGGGCCACTGTGAAGGCACCGCCGTTAGCATAGTGTAAGGAGTATCTATATCGAGAGTCTGAGCAATCGCGTCCGTGACTGGCTGACCACCAGGTACACATTTATTATATGGTTCGCCATTTAATACAATTGCAGCGGCATATGGCAGGCAACCATCTGGATGCTCACATAGTCCGCATTGCGTCTGTGGCAAACAAGCATCCACACGTGCAATTTTTGCCTGTATGTCAGCGGGCAAGGTATCAATGTGTAATGTATCGAATAAGATAGGTAGATTGACTAAGCGTATATTGGTGCTACTTTGCATTTAATTAAGGACCTTAATACCAGTCGTAAGAATAGGTATTAGTATAAATAGAGATAAAGTATTGAGAAAGCGGTCTTTGTAAAACAGTATTTATAAGAGCACTTGCTCAGGTTAGCGTGTTACTTATTAAAAAATAAAGTTTAAAGTAAAACGTTTATCATAGAAGCAGCGATTTTAAAGAGATGAGATTGAAAATACAATACTATAGCGTAATGTGGTATTTGTAGATAAGGACTGATTATAAATCTATATTTTGTTCTTTAGCCACTTGGTCAATCAAATCGCGAGCGATACTACCCTTTGGTGGAATTCTGGGTAGGTTTGAGAGATCAAAGAAATCAGCATGTGCTAGCTCATCTTCTTGCAAGATAATATCGCCATTGGCATACGATGCACGAAAACCAAGCATCAAATTAGAGGGGAATGGCCATGGCTGACTGCTCACATAGCGGATATCTGATACGCTGATATTGACCTCTTCTGCGACTTCACGTACTACGGCATGCTCCAGACTCTCTCCAACTTCTACAAACCCTGCGATCAAACCATACATTGGCGGCAGGTTTTGCTGTCCATGACGGTGATGGTGAGCCAGTAAGATTTGCATCTCACCCGTCACTGGATTTGACCGAGTAATAGCAGTGATGACGCAAGGTTGTACGCGAGGGTATTGGCGAAATCGACATACTGGACAAACCATGGCACGTTCGCCTTGGTCAGCATGTACAGTAGGACTAGCACAGCGACTACAAAACTGCGTATCTGCTTGCCAGCTTAATAGTTGTATTGCTTGGCTAATCTGATCTGACAAGGCGACTGGCAAATGAGTCATCAGTTTTCGATAAGGAACAAAAGTGTTACCACTACTTTCAGCAATAATTGGTAGCGTCACGTTATGAGCAACTGCATAGTCATAAGTCATGGCGCTCGTCGCTTGGGCAGTAAAGCTATGAGCCATATTGGCATCAACCGTATCATCTGCATCGTTACCAGTGCTGTCGTCTGATAACCAATGATTTGGTGCTAGGCTCTCGTGCAGCGTTACGTGACCAACCTGATAAGCTTGCTCGCTTAAGTCATTACTATCGGGCGATAGCTGAACTTGCAAAGGCCACCAACCATCTGGCATTTGACGGCATAAGATACTGTCATCACTTAATACAAAAGCATGGGCCATATAAAATTCCAAACATTATAAAGTAAGTCCGCATCGACGTAGACACAGACTGTTTTAGAGTAAAATATCATCAATTCTATGTAAACCAGATACCCATATATGTTGTCAGGCTGGTTCAGCCTCATGACCAGGCTAGTTCAACCTAATGACTGTAGCGCTTTCACGTGCCTGACTCGTACCTACATTATCTTGAATTATTTATACGTAAATGAGATGTCATGGCTAAGAGATAATAACCATGCCATGACAATAAGAAAAGTTAAGCAGCAAGTAGGTGGCTTAAGCTTTGCTGCCCCACATCAAGCGCTTGTTTGCTGACAGGGCGATTATTCTCAAAACCATCTAAGTGATGATCGACCGCCATGATAACATCAGCGATGCAGGCTAACGTACTGTCTTCGATACGTCGTCCGCCTTCGATACGCTTTTCAATGTAGTTGGCTAGCTGACTCAGCATGCTGGCAGGTGTGGGCAGTTGTAAGAAGCGTACTGCGCCTGCTACTTGACGCATCATCCCAGGAATATTTTGGATATTGAGCATATCGCGCTCAGGCTCCGCCAAATAATCATTGATGGCTTGCTCGGCACTAGCAATAGCAGTTCGGCTTTCTTGTATCAAGGTATCATTAGCCGTATTAAGCTGATGCAATGAGATATGCGGGTTATTCAGTGGCAGATAGATTGCCCCTGGTGTATGCATCTCTACCATGGCAATGGCGGCGTTCTCTGCATGCATCAACGCTAGTAGCAAATGATCAAAATCGTCAGGGGAAGGTGCTTGCCAATGGCTCACAGCTTCTGCTGCTTCGCTAAGACTATTGGCTGCGTTGGACAGACCTAATAAACGTAATGCTGAACTAAGCTCAGTCAGCTCTTCGATAATTTGCGCGGTCTGCATATCAATAGGGTTGATTGAATCGCCACGTGCATAACTATCGACGTGTTCTTTAATATTATTGATCTGATTTTGAATAATTGTGTTTAACGTATCGGTAAGTTCGCGGTTAGGACCGAATAAAAAGCGTTTCATTTGTTCTAGCTGAGCACCTTCTAAATGGTTACTGGCATACTGTTCACGTAGTTGATGCGCTTGCTCGTTATCACGTTGACAGGCAAAGCTCACTAAATCTGCAAAGCGGGTATCCATGACTGGTAAATAGCTTTGAAATTGCTGCTCTAAATAGATAAGTGTGTGTTTTTGACTCAAGTTTAATGGTAATACTGCTGCGATATCAGCCACGGCAGCAGTCGCCGCTTGCCAAAATAAGCTATCAGTATTTGAGGCAATTAATGCGCAGGCTGCGCTCATAGCATCCAACTTTTGCTGGTCTGCTGAGTCAATGTTGCCATCTTGATTGAGTAGTGCAACCGCAAGGCCACTACGATATGCGTTGGTCAGCAGCTCTGTGTCTAGATTAAGCGTGCTTAGAGATTCAAAGTTTTGTTCAGGATTGGCGATGATGACACTACTACTACCAAAAGCTGCAAAATAGTCTGCTGTAATAGGAGCTTTTTGACTATGCGCATTAAGCTTGTTGATTACAGGTATGAGTAGAGTAGGCTCTACCGATTCAGTCAAGAGGACAAACTCGACATAACGATCTAAGGTCATGATGGCTTCTGATAGATCCATGATCAAGTCGGTATCGTTGTTATCACCATTGTCATAAAGTCTCTGTAAACCACCAACAATGGCATCATTCAATGCTTCTGCACCGACCAAAGAAATCAGTTTAAAAATACAAGAAAGCTGCTTTAATACTTCGATAGAATCTGACAACAAAGGAGCTTGGCTACTATCATCATTGAATTCACCCAGATGAATCTCGGTATCCTTAAGCGTTGCTATAACCTCATCATGCAGTAAATGGAGTGATGGTAGGTTAAAATCAGTAACACTAAGCGTTGGGGCGGTTAGCTTCATTTGCGCAGACTGGTCCATAAGTATTTTTCCATAATGTACTGATGAGAATAGCAATATTATAAATTTGATTCAGAAAGTATTAGCTAGTGATGTTTTAACGCTTTCTATCATAATAATCAAGACTAAATTATACAAATGTCGGTTCAATAAAAATTCGAACGACAATTACATGCTAGCTTTTAGGGCAGGATAATCTTCTGCTAAAGCGGCATACCAGCTTTGGTCAGCAGTTTCATCCACCGTTGATGCCAGCAATGAATTTGCTAAATTGGCGAAACTTGCATGAGCGGTTTGTCCGCCATCGGTATCTGTATCCTCTTCGATGGCAAGCGTGACCTGTCCACCAGTCATCGCCAAATAAACTTCGGCTAAAATCTCTGAGTCAAGTAATGCCCCGTGAAAAGTACGGTCTTGCTTACCAACATCTAGGCGACGCACGAGGGCATCTAGCGTGTTTTTTTGCCCAGGGTATTGCTGCTTGGCCATCGCCAGTGAATCGGTTACTTGCACTCGATTAGCAAAGTCATTCAGACCAACTTTTGCAAACTCCATGTTTAAGAAGTTCATATCAAAAGTAGCGTTATGAGCGATAATTTCAGCGCCATCCATAAAGTCGTACAAAGACTGAGCAACTTGATCAAAGGTCGGCTTGTCGGTCAAAAATGCTTCAGAGATACCATGAATACGAATGACTTCATCATCCATACCACGCTGCGGATTGATATAAACGTGCAGCTTTTCACCAGTAAACTTACGTCCGACCAGCTCCACAATACCAACCTCGATAATACGATCGCCTTTTAGTGCATCAAGCCCTGTAGTTTCTGTATCCATGATAAGCTGGCGATCTGCTTCATGGCGGTGTATCGGCTTTGGTAGTAGCGGCTTGAAATGTGGGTTGGCACGGCTAGTATCCCCATCGAACTTAGGGGCGTCAGATTTTACACTTGGCAATATATCATTGTCGACGGTATCATCTAGGTGCGTTTGAATATCGGGCATAGCTTTGGTACTCGTCGGGTTGTATGTATTGTCTTGATAGCTGTTAGATTCTAAAGCAATGTCTTCATTCATCTTAAGGGTGTTAGCTGTACTCTGACTATCTTCTTTTAGCGGCTCAGGTTCTAAGAGCTCTTCATCAAACTCATCGTCCATCATATCTAGACCCAATGGATCGAAACTTAGCCAGTCAGCGCTAGACGATTTTTGCAAGGTATCAGTGTTAGCGTCAGTATTAGTATCAATATCAGTCGCTATGTGGTCTTTTTTTTTAGTCGTATCTGCTTTACTGACTATAGCTGAATGGCTGCTGTTTGATGTGACACCTAAGTTTGCCAGCTCATCTGCTTTTTCGTTACCAGCATGTCCAGCGTGACCCTTGACCCAATGCCAGCTAACATCACGCTGTTGGCAGAGCTTATCCAATTGTTGCCATAGGTCTCGATTGGCGACTGGCTTTTTACTGGCAGTTTTCCAGCCCTTTTTCTTCCAACCTTCAATCCATTCAGTGATGCCTTTTTTGACATAACTGGAGTCAGTCCAAATCTCAAGAGTATGCTCATGCGGGCTATGGGTCAGGGCTTGTATTGCACCCATTAGCTCCATACGGTTATTGGTGGTTTCTTTGTCGCCGCCGTACAAATCTTGCGTGCTGCCATCACTAAATATAAGATGTGCGCCCCAGCCGCCAGCGCCAGGATTGCCTTTGCAAGCACCATCAGTATAGGCCACAGTGGTATTTGTTTTAGCAGCCAATGGATCAATCGCGTTGTCTTTATGAGTGTTTGGCATTGAATTACGGTTGTCTGACATAAAGGAGTATGGACCTGATAAGTGGTAAGCATAGGGTAGTATTAGAGCATCTCGTTTACGTTATTCGAACGATGATGATGACGTTGTGAGTATAGCAAATCTATCATAAATATGGGCAGTCGTGACGCACAAAGTCAGAAAACTCTTACGGTAACTTATAACATAATAGTAACGTCTTGGTTTTCTGTTAAAATAGCGAAGCTCTCTGAAAGGCTCTAGTTTTTAGTTACAGAGCTGCCTTTGCTACAAAGATGCCCAAGCGCATTTTTCTGATACAGCTATCTAGTGACATTTTGATAATAGTACACTTAATAAAAGTTTTTAATGCATGATTGCAGGATAACCCCATTATGTCCTTACGCTCGAATTTATTTAATAAGAGACTGACGTATTTGATGCTCAGTGTGACTGCTAGCAGCGCGATTTTTCTGAGCGCTTGTAATGATACCAGCCCTCAAGCAGATACCGAAGTTGCGGCAGATCTGTCTGTCTTTGAAGGTTGTTATACGGTGAGTCAAGATGAGCCTGCTCAGATAAAGGTCAGCCAGCAAGACGACACTTGGGTGATGCAGATGAAAGAACCCGTCACTGCTAAGCGCGTCTGGGATACTCCAGAGCCGTTAGAAGTGATTGAAAATAGCGACATACCGCAGTTCTTCTCTATCGATCCAGACAATGTCGATGCGGTTATTGGTCGTCCTGATCGAGTGCTTGTGTTGGCTCATGTCAAACCAGCTTACGCAAATATTGATCCGCTCTTAGACAGTGAGTACTTGTCGTACATTTACCGAGGCGCCAACACGATCTATCGCGTGGAATGTGATGAGGTGAATACTGATATTTTAGCCAATCCACATGCCAATCTTGTTATCGATAATGTTGATGATAGTATTTAAATAAGTATCGACTATAAATATCATTGTTGGTCGATGATATTTGTATAAACAGTATTTTGTTATAAACAGTCATACCATTAGAGTTAAGCAATATGAATTTTTTTAGTTACGTGGTGTTAGGCGGGTTTTCTTATGCAGCTGGTTGGGCGGTAAGAACATATGTATTAGAAAAACAACCCAAACCTGAGCAGCCTTATAATCTAAAACATCCTGCAATTTTGGCATATTTGGGTGCATTTTTTATTATCATGTTGATCGTCTCGTGGCTGCTTGGTCGCTATGCGCTTGGTCATGCTGCGATTGATTTGCCTTTCATTATTGTCAATAGTCTTGTTGCGACCTTCGTTTACTCGTTTGGTCTTAATCCAGAAAAAGCTAATTATGAAGTGCCTGATTAAAATACAGTATTGAATGAGCTAAAAATAACAAAAGCCACGACCGAAATGTTAATTCGCGGTCGTGGCTTTTTTAATAGCTGAAAGTATTAATATTTATGAGGCTTTCTTCAGATTAGTACCAGTCTCGTCGCTATCTTTCTCATCACTACTAGTCTTATCTGTGTCGTTCTTATCTTCTAATTTATCCTTAGTAGCTGATTGTTCCTGCTTCCACTCTTTGTATTTTTGCAGATCTTTTCTGGCCTGCTTTAAACAAAATTTAAGTACTAGCGCATCATCGATATGACCGATGAACGGAATAGAGTCAGGAATGAGGTCAATTGGATTTAGCACATAGAGCGCACCAATAACGCCAGCTGAAATTGTCTTAAAAGGAATCTTACGGTAGTCACCTTTGTAATAATCTTTGACAAGACTCATAAATAGCATTAAATCATCACTAAACGGCTCAAGATAGCCGCTGTCCTCTAACTTTTCTTTCAGCTTATCTTCTTTACCTAGCAAGTATTCCAAATTAGAGTCAAGTGACTTGTTTTTATCGGTTTTTTTATTAAACATAATTATTACCTTTTGTTTTTTGCGATGAATTTGTATTTACAGTAACAAATCTAGTCGACCTATATTGTGTGTCTCAGTAGCGAAAAAGTAAATATCGGTAAAGATTAGGCAACCATCAGCATCAGAAAAGCGTCTACAATATGCTGCCACAAGGTCTAAAAACACAAGTCATAAAAATAAAAGCAA
>NZ_PJBU01000099.1:0-51822 GCF_002863645.1 Psychrobacter sp. MES7-P7E
TATTTTATAAATAGAATTAATGGCTAATGAACGATTTGTTCCCCGCATGTTTTCACGAAAAACAATACCTCAATAGAGGCCACACTCTTATTTTATAGTTGGATTTATTATGAGCAAAAATAATGCAATTGATTTAGAAGATTTGAACGTAGATGAGTTACGTGCTATCACTGAAAACGCTCAACAACTTATCGCCAAAAAACAACATCAACGTTTGTATGATGCCTATATGCAGTTCGAGCAGATTGCAGAAGATAGCAATGCAACGATCGAAGAGATACTGAAAGCTGGTGAAAAGTTAGAGAAAAAACGCAGTATTAAATATCGCAATACTGATGATCATAGTGAAACTTGGACTGGCCGTGGCCGTAAGCCAACGTGGTTAGTCGAAGCGCTAGCAGCAGGTCGTGATATCGAAGATTTTGCTATTTAATTAGCTGTTTTCTTATAAAGTTACTTTCTGTGAATCAGTTTGAAGTTGCTATTGATAATGGTGTATTTATAACCATTTAGCGATAGATATAGCTGCTTTCGAGAAAATAAAAGCCAGTATCTTTACTGCCAGTATTTTGGCAAAAAGATACTGGCTTTTTTTCTGTCATCTATATGCCATTGTTTGTTATGATAATGACGTTTTTGTCTTATATAAGAGTTGTACGACTGTGGCCCAAGTATCTGAGTTTTCTCATAAACGTCCCCGTAAGCTCTGGTGGCTAGTGGGGTTTGTGTTGTTTGCGCTATTTGCTGTATTGCAAATGCCAGCAGCATGGTTACTTGAGAAATACGCGCCAGATACGCCTTATGTCCAGCATGTATCTGGCAACGTATGGCAAGGTGCTGCCATTTGGCAATTGCCTATGTCATCGACGTCGCTTACAGGTATGGCAGAATGGTCATGGCAGCCTTGGCAGTTACTCATAGGTAAGCTAGGTGCGGATGTTAATATCCACTCAGCACAGACACGTCTGAATGGGCAAGTTAAACTTGGTTTGAACTCATGGCAAGTTGACGATATGAGTGGGAAAATTGCATCTGAGACGCTAGCGAGTGTAGTCAACTGGCAGCTGCCAAATACCCCTATTCAGGTAAATAATGTATCACTAACGCGTCAGGCTAATAAAAATGACGCATCTAATAGTGAGCCTGCTAAAGACGTTGGCGGATTTAGTGCAGCGGATGGTCAATTGACTTGGGTTGGCGGCGAGGTAGGCTATCCTAGTGGTGGCAAAGTTTTTTATATTACGATGCCGGCTCTAAGAGCCGAGCTTAGTACAGAGCAAAAAAACAATAGAGATTTGCTCCATATTAATTTATTAAACAATCAAGATAAGCGTTTGGGAGATCTGTATCTCGATAGCGATAATATGCTTGATGTCAGTCTGACACAGCGCTTGCTAGAGAACATGCCTGAGTATAAAGGACAAGCCCCTCAAGATACGCCAGTTGTCAGTGTGCGCCAGCCATTGCTAGCTGGTTTGGGGGCGAACTAAATGCTTAATATCGCCGCAAGCCTAAAACCTGTTATCAATATTCTCAATCGCTTTTCAGGTTGGCTATTATTGTTAGCCATTGCTTGGCTATGCTGGACAGCCGCCCGTCTCTTATGGTTATTACTAGCAGCACCTCTAGCGCCTGCATTGCCTTTAGCGCCTCTACAGAATAGTGCCAACTCCACCAATGATTATAGCAGCTTATTTGCAATCTTCGCTGACCCCGATCCTATTACCGCAGCCGTGCAACCACCTCCCAACATTGAGCTAAAAGGCGTACTACTAGCCATACCTGAGAGCATGTCTTCCGCCTTATTAAATGTCAATGGCGAAGTCAAAAATTACCGCATCGGTGATGGGCTAAAAGACAGCGATTATACGCTCGTGGCTGTTGATTGGAATTCAGTCATTATCGCTGATGCTAACGATAAAGAAACCGTTATTAAAATGCCAGAGGCGATGCCATTAGACCAAAGTGATATGCTAGCAAGCGGAATAAGCAATCAGCGTTTGCCAAACAATAGCATGTTGCCGACAGGGCCCCAGCCAGTACAAAACGCTGTTCCTGAGGCAGAAGGGACAACTGGCGCAGACACTTCAAAAAGTCCACAGTCGGCTATCGAAGAAGCGGTTACGGCCTTGCAAGAAAACCCTGCCAGTTATCTAAGTAGAATGGGGGTGATGGCATCGGGCGAGAGCTACCAAGTCACAGCGGCGATGCCTGCTGGCCTACGTAATCGTTTAGGGCTTGAGCCAGGTGATAAGGTACTGACCGTCAATGGACAGAGCGTAGGTAATAACCCAGCGCAAGATGCTGGTGTACTTCAGCAAGTACAGCAAGCAGGTGAAGCGCAGATAGAGGTTCAACGTGGTGAGCAAGTTATTACGATTCGCCAGCAGTTCTAGCAAGGTAGGTTTTTAGCAAAATTGTTCCTTAAAAACTCAGCACATAGTAAGCAATATCACTGTAGGTAATCATCAATATGGTAAGTTTTCAGAATTTTTCAGCCACGCCTTTGTACCGTAGCCTGCAGCGTTTGATGCGCCTGTGTCGTCCACTTTGTCTGGCAGTGCCATTATGGGCTGCTGGTGTTGGTCTTGCCAATGCTGAGAGCTGGAAAGTCAATTTACAAGATGCTGATATCAAAGCTTTTATCAATGAAGTTGCGACCATCACAGATCAAAACTTTGTACTTGATCCGCGTATCAATGGCAACGTCACGGTCATCTCCAATAAAGCCCTGTCCCGTGATGAGATTTATCAGCTATTTCTGAGCGTGATGCAAGTGAATGGTATCGCTGCGATTGAATCGGGAACGACGACAAAACTGGTGCCAGATAATATTGCTAAGCAATCTGGTGTGGCGGTTGATTTACGCGGTGATAGTGTTGGCGAGTCGCTCGCCACTCGAGTTATTTATTTGACTAATACCCAAGCTGCAGAAGTATTAGGAGTTATTCGCCCATTGATGCCGCAGTCGGCTCACGCAGCAGCTGTACCTGGTGTCAATGCGTTGGTGTTGTCCGATCGAGCAGACAGCCTTAATCAACTGACGGCCCTTATCCGTGATTTAGACAGCAATGTGAATGACAGTTTGCAAGTGATACCACTGCGTCACGTCGATGCCGAACGTATGATGGAATTGATTAGCGCTTTAGTCTCAAGTGCGGGTAGTGGGCAAGCACAAGGTGGCAACAATCAGCTAAAGGTGATTGCTGATACGTCGAGCGATAGACTGCTAGTCAAAGGCAGTCCTGAAATGATTGCTAAAGTCCAAGAAATGGTCAATCAATTGGATACTACGCCGACCAGACGTTTAAGTGGTTTACGTGTCTTTCGTTTAAAGTATGCTAGTGCTGGTCATATCGCCGATATGTTACGCGGCTTACTTGCTAATCAATCTATCAATAGTGCTGGCGCGACCTCGACATTAGAATCAGCTTCGCTAAATGATGCAAGTAGCACAGGCGCCGCAATTAATAATGCAGCCAGTGATAGCCTTGGTAGTAGCAGTGCGGCCGCTGTCTCGACTAGCAGCACAAGCGGAACAAGCACAGGAGTGGGCGGTCGTCCGTTTAGTATTATCGCTGATGAAACTCAAAATGCCGTTATCGTCAACGCCGCACCTGAGCTCATGTTCGAGATTGAAGATGCAGTCAACCAATTAGACAGTCGCCGCGCACAAGTATTAATTCAAGCTGCCATTGTTGAAGTGTCAGGCGATGATGCCACCCAGCTAGGTGTTCAGTGGGCGCTAGGTAACGCCAATAGTGGCTATGGAGTGGTCAACTTTAACAATGTGGGGGCGAGCGCAACGACGCTTGCGGCGGCTGCTTTAGCAGAGACAAGTACGGCAGGCATTAGCGCTGCGGCCAGCTCTATCGCAGGTGCATTGATAGGAATTGGAGACAGTCGTAAAGACAGCCAGGGCAATACAGAGTTTTATGGTGCTATTTTACAGGCGCTTGACTCATCTACCAGTGCCAACTTGCTATCCATGCCATCGATTTTGACATTGGATAATGAAAAAGCCAGTATCTTAGTTGGTCAAAACGTACCTTTTGTTACGGGTTCTTTTACCACCAGTGGCAATAATTCAAACAACCCATTTCAGACAATTGATCGCCAAGACATTGGTATTAATCTGAATGTCATTCCCCATATTGGTGACAATGGCACAGTACGATTAGAGGTCTCGCAAGAAGTCTCGTCAGTCGTACCAGGTAGTACGGGTAATGCCAGTGGGCTAATTACCAATAAAAGCCTTATTAATACGACCATTCTAGCGGATGATCAGCAAACGATTGCCTTGGGCGGCCTGATGCGTGACAACACCACCACACGTCAACAGAAGGTTCCTGGACTGGGCAATGTTCCTGTTATCGGTAGACTCTTTCGTTCTGACAACGACAGCACCCAAAAGAGCAATTTGATTATCTTTTTACAGCCGACTATCTTACGTGATGGCGGCGCGGTAGCGAGTGTGACTGAACGTAAATTTAATCAAATGCGAGTGTTGCAGCTGGTCATTGATAAAAACGGTACGATTAAGCAATTACCATTGAGCGGCACTGAAGGTTGGAATGGTAATGTCAGTGCAGATTACGAGCTTATGCCGCTTAATCCCCTTATCCCTAAACGCAATCAAGCGCCAAAATCTACTTCGCAAGGCTTTACGAGAGTAGATAGCCCTAATAGCGGTATCACGACCTATCCTCTTAATCGTTAAAATATTGGCCGTATATATAACGGTTAATATGATTTAACTGACATAAATTAATGTACGATGTGATAGATACTAGTTACATCGTACATTAGCTTGCGTATTCATAACACAGATAAACATAGACGCTTTCATATTTGGGTATATTAGTTACTAATAAAATAATGAGTTACGTATTATGTTTTCCGCTACAGTAAATCAGAAGCTAAAATGACAGATTATAAGAATACAAAAAAGTGGTTTTTACTGAGTGTGGCTGCAACTGCGCTATTGCTCATCCCTAGGCGCAGTAGTCGAAAGGACAATACGAAGATAGTAAGTAACCATGATACCGTATCTGAGAGCCGTATTAATGATGCTCGTGAGAATGCAGCTAGTAAGTAGAAGCTAGTAATTAAAAAATAGAAGCTCAATAATGCGTCTATAGCAATATTCTTATATAAAAATACTTGTATAGTAAAAATTGCTTAGTGTTTATTACTCAATTCTATGTTCTGAAAAGTCAGTTTTGGAGTTTATTAATGTGTGGCAACAAATCAGTGACCATGGCTGAGAGAACAGATGCTAGAGAAGTTTTAAAAAATGTCTATTCTCTTATAGATACGCATACACATTTTGATGCTCCAGTGTTCGACAATGATCGCAGACAACAGGTAGAGCAGGCTTATAGTCAAGGTATTCGTCACTTAGTGCTAGTAGGTTATTTATATCAGTATTTTGATCGAATGTATGATACTCAAGATTTCATTAATAAAATGTCGCAGTCGTCTGTAACAAAGGTGAATAGTAAAGATAAGTGCGATGTTGCAGCCTATATCGCGCTCGGTTTACATCCTTTTTATATTGAGCAGCATACCAATGATCATTTAATACAACTTGAACAAATAGTGATAGAGCAACGTCCATTAGCCATTGGTGAGATTGGATTAGACACCTTTACCGATGCAATGAAGCAGCCTGATGTATTTGCTAAACAAAAAAGGTTCTTTGCGGCGCAGTTGGATATAGCAGTGGCCCATCGACTTCCAGTAATGCTGCATATTCGTAAAGCGCATGCTGAAGCACTCGCAATATTAAAAGCGCATAAATACGATGCGCATAAATTAGGTGGTATTGCCCATAGCTTTAGCGGTGGCGAACAAGAGGCGAAGGCTTTTGTAAAGTTGGGGTTTAAGCTTGGCGTTACTGGTCAGATAACCAATCCGAATGCCAAAAAACTGCGCCGCGCTATTCAAGTAGCAGTTGAGAGTCATGGCATCGAATGCTTGGTCATTGAGACGGATTGTCCAGATATGACACCTATTATGTGTCAGACAACGGATGATACCCATTCACATGATAGGAATGTACCAGCCAATCTGCCATGGGTATTAGCAAGCTTGAGTGAGCTATTAGAAATACCACATGATAAACTTGCTAAGCAGTTATGGCAAAATAGCTGTGATGCTCTGAAAGTAGACTGGGCTTATTCAATGTAACTGCGCTACTTATAAGAAAAGCATCGTTTTAATTAGAAGCTAAAAAGTATGAGCCGTATAAATGACAACCAAAATATTTGAAAAGAGAATTTGATCTGTTATGAGTGACACGCGACAATTTGAACAACCAGAATCCGTCGAAGACAGTCTTGCACAAGACGAATCGAGCCAACAAGATGAGCAGTACGATCGTCGTTTTCAAGGTACACGGACACTCTATGGTACCTCAGCGGTTGATACTTTTTCGGCAGCTCATGTCTACATTATTGGTGTAGGAGGAGTGGGCTCTTGGGCAGCAGAGGCGCTGGCTCGGACAGCAGTGGGAACGATTACGCTGATTGATTTGGATGTATTGGTTGCGTCTAATGTCAATCGCCAACTGCCTGCACTAGACAGCACGTTTGGACAAAGTAAAATTGAAGCAATGGCAGCTCGTATTAGAGAAATTAATCCCACAGTAACCTTGAATTTAGTCGATGACTTTTTGACAGTAGATAATGTCGCTACACTCTTACCAAGTCGTGAAGCAGTTAAATCTGCCAATGCTCAGGGGAAACCGATTGTTATTTTAGACTGTGTAGACGATATGAATGCGAAATTAGCAATTGCTTTACACTGTCGATTTAATAAACTAAAGTTGGTCTGTGCGGGCGGTGCAGGTGGTAAGATAGATCCAAGTCAGATTAGAGTAAGTGATTTGCGTGACTGTTATCAAGACCCACTACTTGCAAAGTTACGCAACAAGTTACGCCACGAAAAAGGCATTAATAGTGCTTTAAAAGAAAAATTTGGTATCAAATGTGTCTATTCGACAGAGCCACCGATTGTAGATAAAAGCTGTCAAACAGGCGGTTTACAGTGCGGTGGTTATGGCTCAGCAGTGGTCGTTACGTCAGTGGTGGCGATGATTATGGTGAGTGAAGCATTACAATTATTAATAAGACAGACGAGTCGTAACTAATGTGTCTGATATTATTTAATGGAGTTTACCTTGTCTATATCTAACTCGTCCAAGCAGAGCTACCCTGTCGCGGTAGATGAATTAGAACGTGTCAACAAGCTAAAGAAGTACCAGGTACTCAACGAAGATGATGAGCCTGCGTTCGATCGACTAGTTGCACTTGCAAAACTGTTCTTTGATGTGCCTGTAGTCACCATTACTTTTATGGACGAGGAAACCCAATATCTAAAACCAGCTTGTAAATTTGACAATGAATCTGACAGTATATGCACGACATCACGTGATATTGCTTTTTGTAACTATACGATACTGTCTGATGACGTTTTCGTAGTGTCAGATACTTGGAAAGACGATCGTTTTAGTCAGAATCCTATGGTCACAGGATCTCCATATTTACGATTTTATGTTGGTGCTCCTATTATCTTATATGAAGACAATAAAAGGTATCGTCTAGGTACTTTATGCCTTATGGATACAAAGCCTAATCATAGTTTTAATGAACAACAATCAGAGATCTTGGCAGAGTTTGCCAAAATGGCAGCTGATGCTTTGCAATTACAGGATAAACAACGTGATGCTAAGCGTGCTAATGAGATGAAATCGAGCTTTTTGGCTAATATGAGTCATGAAATTCGCACACCGATGAACGGTATTATCGGTATGGTAGAGATGTTAGGCGATACCGAACTCAGTAGCGAACAACGTGACTATGTTGATAACATCAAAGTCTCCAATGAGCATTTGATGGTCATTATTAATGGTATTTTAGACTTATCGAAAGTCGAGTCTGGAAAAATGACAATTGATTCTATTCCATTGAATTTATCTAGCTTATGCAATGAGGTCGTCAGTTTATTTGCGATTAAGGCACGTCAAAGAGGTGTAATTTTAGATTACCATTATACTGAAACGCTCTCACCTTATGTAAACGGCGACCCTGTACGTCTAAAGCAGATTATTGCAAACTTGGTCAATAATGCGATTAAGTTCACGCGTGAAAGTGGTCAGGTAAGCATCGATGTCAAACATATGGACAATTGCTATTGTCCAGATAACATCGATAAAAAATTCGTGAGTACGAGTCAAGAAAAAGAAGCAAGCAAAATAGAATGCGATGAAACTGGTCAGAATATAACTTTGTGTATAGAAGTGAAAGATACGGGTGTTGGTATCAAAGAAGAGTCGTTAGAGGCGATATTTGACGCTTATGACCAAGCGAATAAATTTACTCATCGTATTTATGGTGGTACTGGACTTGGACTATCTGTTTGTAAGTCTCTAGTCGATTTGATGGGTGGTTACATTCATGTAAATAGTGAAGTAGGAGTCGGTACGACATTTAGTGTTTTATTACCGTTAACTACTATTGATGAAGACAAGTATGAGACATGGCAAGACTCTAACGATACGACCATAATTGAACCTACGCATGAGCGGTCTGGGCATATCTTGTTGGTCGAGGATGATGCTGTCAACGCGATTATAGCCAAAAAATCCCTAACCAGCAGCGGACATACCGTCACCCATGTTACAGATGGTCAGCAAGCAATTGAGGCTTTTGCTTTATTCCCTGATCGTTATGATGTGATATTGATGGATCATCATATGCCGATTATGGATGGAGTACAGGCGACTATTAAATTGCATGAATTATATGACCCCCAAGTACTACCGCCCATTATCGCTTTGACTGCCAATGCAATGGACGGCGAGCGTGAGAAATATCTGAAAGTTGGTATGCAGGACTACTGCACCAAACCTTTTAAGCAAGAGCAGTTAAATGCCTTGGTACAGTATTGGCTGATACAAAAGCAATCATTGGAAGAAGAGTGATTTGCTAGATATTAGTGGTAGTGATTAGTATTTTAATGTAACTATGATCGATAAATATAAAAAAAGCTTAACCGCCTATATGGTGGTTAAGCTTTTTTATTGATGATAAAGATATCAGTAAATATCAACTACCAGTCATGTTTAGAGCGATATTAGTTCACGCGAGTTTGGTAGTCGCCAGTACGCGTATCAACACGTACCACTTCACCTTGTTGCACAAATAATGGTACACGTACAACGGCACCTGTCTCTAATTTAGCAGGTTTGCCACCACCGCCTGAAGTATCGCCGCGTACGCCAGGATCTGTTTCTGTGATTTCTAACTCAACGAAGTTAGGCGGCGTGACTGACAGAGGAGCACCATTAAATAACGTAATGGTACATAGAGCATTACTGTTTTCTTTTAACCACTTGATTGAATCACTCATTGCGTTTTTGTCCGCTTGAATCTGCTCAAAGCTCTCAGGATGCATAAAATGCCAAAACTCGCCATCGTTATATAGATAGTTCATTTCAGTATCCATCACATCAGCAGCTTCTAAGCTGTCACCTGACTTGAAAGTTTGTTCCAGTACTTTGCCACTACGAAGATTGCGCAACTTAACACGGTTAAAGGCTTGACCTTTACCAGGCTTGACAAACTCGTTTTCAAGAATGGCACAAGGGTTGCCATCAAGCATCACTTTTAGACCAGCTTTAAATTCATTAGTAGAAAAACTTGCCACAAGAAACTCCTAGGGGTTGTAAATATAATAGTAAGACATAGGGCTGACTGTACCAAAATTTTCTGTTATGCCAAGTATTTACGGATTAACGAGGATACTTTGATAGGCTAGACACTAAGGGCGTATAATATCGGATTTTGGGCACAGGTAATAGGCTGTCATGATAAACCATTTAATCACACAAAAAAACTGGCAAACGCAATTATCGGAAGCTATTACATCTGTTGATGAGCTATTGAGTATCCTACAGCTTGAATCAATGCGTGCAGAAGTTTACGTACCTAAGCATTTTGAACTGCGTGTGCCGCGTGGCTTTGTGGCAAAAATGGCTATTGGCGACCGTAATGATCCCCTGCTTAAACAAGTGTTGCCAGACCAGCAAGAGCAAATCAACGTCACAGGCTACGTAGCAGATCCGCTAAGCGAAAACACTCAAAATCCTGTAAAAGGCTTGCTGCATAAATATCAGTCAAGAGTATTGTTAACGATTACGGGTGCGTGCGCTATTCACTGCCGTTACTGCTTTCGCCAGCATTTTGACTATAGTGCCAATATGCCGACTGCTGATGCAAAAGAAAATATCATCAACTATATTAATGCAAATCCTGAGGTCAATGAGGTAATTTTGAGTGGTGGTGATCCACTAAATGTGACCAATCGACGTTTGTTTTCATGGTTAGATACTTTGGAGTCTCTTCCGCAGATTACTACCATTCGATTGCATACGCGTTTGCCATTGGTGATACCTGCACGCTTGGACGCTGCATTGTTAGAGAGGTTATCTCAAAGCCGCTGCCATATTGTCATGGTCATTCACTGTAATCATGCCAATGAGCTAGATGCACCAACTGCTGAGTATTTGCAACGTGCTAGAGCAGCTGGAGTTACGCTATTAAACCAAGCCGTGTTGTTAAAAGGTGTCAACGATACCCTTAACGCGCAAGTACAGCTTAGTCAGCGTTTGTTTGCTTCTGGCGTACTACCATATTATTTACATGTGTTGGACAAGGTGGCTGGTGCGGCGCATTTCGATAGTAGTGAGCAAGCAGCGATTGAGCTTTATTGGTCATTGCTAGCATCATTGCCAGGCTATCTTGTCCCTAAGTTGGTTAGAGAGTTACCTAATAAACCTTTTAAAGTGCCGATTGATATTTACAGCAATAGCTAATGTAGGGCACTATATCAATTTAGGAGAATTAGTAAACAAAGAGCGGCTCTTAAAAAAAGATGCGGATAGTATCTTTAGAAACTAAAATCTAGGATTTATGCTTTTTTATAAGTATAAATAGATATATGATTGGAACAGAATATAGACTGTCAGTATGTAATCTAACTAAAAAGCATATAACGTTAAATACAAAACTTTGCCAGTATGTAGGTATTGTCAGAGCGTACTGCTAGATTTAGGCTCACAATAAATAGATATCATCACTTTTCTATAGTCGAGCTTAACAAACATTTTTTATGCCATACATGTATTTGTACTGCTGCATATTACTGATTGCTTCGGAGTGACTAATAGAGAGTAAAGATACTGATGATAACGTTATCAATGTTTCGAGAGCATTTAGATTCTACAGAGCCACTACCTCCGCTATCTAATCGCTCAGTAAATGGTCAAGAGCGTTACTTGTTAAAGATGTTGGCAACGCTACCTACGCTTACCCAAGAGCAGCAAACAGAACATTTAGAAAGTTTACTGACAGTATTACGTGAATCCAATATGGATGAACAGCAGCGTCTCAAATTAATGGCAACAGTCATTGATGCCTCAGACCGACTGATTGCAGCTTTTAGGCAGCACTATATCTATGAGACAGGCGCGCTTAGCCAAGATCAGATGTCTTATATCGCTCAAATGCAATCGCTAAACTATTTAATTATCATGGTTTACGACAAAGTCATACGTCGTGAGACGCAGTTGTCTGGAGCCTCCTTAAACCAATCTTCTAGTAAAGGTTGGCAGCGTTTTTTCGGCGCTGAAACTAAACCTGATAGCACGCTTGCTATTGCGATTTATCAATCACTATTAAGATACCAAAAACTATTAGCAGAAGAGACACTGTGCTATCGAAAGCCATCAGATTACCTGTGGTCTAAAGTCAATCAGTTATACTATTTGGCTCATCAGAGAAAAGTAGCTGATATTGATTTAAGTCTACATACTGTCACGAACCAAACAAACAGTATCCATCAGCTATATTGTCAAATTTGTTTGCATCACTTGTTAAATTTGCGTGCTATGAGGCGCCCGAATATCTTACTAGTACAGCGTCTATTGCCTGAATGGGCTAAACACATAGTTGCGACAATGGAGCCTGCCACCGAGACAAAGGTTTTTGTTGATCTTAAGAGTAATAATCTACCAAGCTATCTAACAGTCAACTCTCATATCAACCCATATGAAGATCGTCATGACTGTCTATTTATAGAACTGACACCGATAGTTGAGTATTTTGAGTCACGCAAAAAAGCCTTTATCGAGGAAGGTAGTACAGCAGAATATAGTCTGCTTAATGCTATTTCGATGACCATCAGCTACCGCTATTTGCAGCCGCCACTTACCTTACCAACCAAATATACTATCAAACAGCAGGCAAAGTTAATCACCAATTTTAACGATATACACTACCATGTAGGTCATTCAAAAACTTTTGCCAACTTGATCGCTATCAAACATCTACGAGAAGAAGACCGACCTTTATACGATACATTTGATAGCGAGCGTAGCCGCAGTAGCGTTATAAACATTGAGATATTTGACGACCATGACAGTTCTTCAGCATATCGCAGACTGCATTTGTTGCCAAAAGCTGGTAAGCCTAATGAGAATGTTGCTGACGAAAGCATTCTCAATAAAGAAGGACTTAGTATAGAAAAAACTGACCCTAACCTTTCTATGACAGCACCGCAGCCCTTACACATCATGAGCCTGATTTTGGTCTATGGCTCTGAAAATAAAGAACAACCTAATTGGTCAATAGGGGTGGTACGCTGGTTAAATGTCGATACTAAAAATCCAGAAGTGGAATGGCAGATACTCGGGCATAAAATTGTAGCATGTGGATTACGTTTGGAAGGCAGTAAAACGCGAAGTCATCATTTTGTACCAGCATTTATTCTCGGTAAGGATGAACAGCTACAGACGACTGGCACACTAATCGTACCACCTTCGTACTTTCAAGCTGATGATAGAATCGTCATGCGTATTGGTAATAAACAAACCTCCCTACGATTAGGACGCAGGCTGATGATGACTGATAAGTTTAGTCAATATGAGGTGGCGCAGTTATAGCGCTTAGGGGTGCTTAGATGTGACAGGAGTTTCAGGCCATAACGAAGAGTTTATACAGATTTTCGTCAGTAATATAGTAGTCGACAAAGGTCATAAGTTAATCTGCAGTTGGTCTAATTATTGTCTATAATGATAAATATTGTTACTCTGACTTTTATGATATCTCTAACTATAAAATAATTATCATAGTGAAAACTCAGTTTGTATTGACAGGATTCATAGAATATTAACGCTAGCGCCTTTTATGTGCTAGGTTAGTTTTAGACAAGTTGTAAAGTAACAAAACAATAGATAACAATACGTACGACTAAAAGGCTCCTTATGCGCTCTCAATCTCTTTTAAATTTATTGGTGATCAATGACGATCAGCTCTATGCTGAACGTCTTGTGCAGTTATTGAGTCCTTATTATGATAGTGTAAATTTGGGGTTTTTGGACGATAAAGAAGAGCTATTAAAACTTCTGCGCCAACCGTGGGATGTACTGGTATTTGGCAAAGCTTATAATATGAGCTTTACAGATGTGGTAAGCCTCGTACAAGAGCAAAATATCGATTTGCCGATGATCTGTTTAGTGAATGAAGAGGTAGCGTCGACTGCCTACAATGAGTATGAGCTACCGACTGTGATTAGTGGCACGATGGTCAAAGCGCTTGAAATGAATCAAGAAATGCCAGTGGTAATGGCTATTTGTCTACAGCATAGTAGTTTGCGCAGTCGCCGCGAGCTAAAAACTTTACGTCAAGTACTTTCTGAAGCAGAACAACGTGCCAATGTATTGATTAAGAACTCTAAGAGCGCGGTCGCTTATATAGACGAGGGTATTCATATATTTGCTAATGATCCCTATCTTCAGCTATTCGGCTTTAAATCGATGAATGAAGTGGTAGGCGTGCCTATTATTGACCTGATTTCAGGTAGAGATAATGTTCAAGGGTTTAAACAGTTTTTACGTCAGTTTGACAAAGGTAGTCGCCAAGACGTTGAGTTTAATTTTGAAAGTGTACGGACAGATGGTAGTACTTTTGAAGCGAAACTACAATTGGCATCAGCCACGTTAGAGGGTGAGCCAGTCATTCAGATTATTATTCAGCAGAATAGTAACAATAGTGCAGAGGTTGCCAAGCGTTTAGCTGAAGCTGAACGTAAAGATAATTTAACTGGCCTAGATAATCGTCGCGGTTTTGAAGATCAGATGATAGCAATACATCAGCAGGCATCTCAAGGACTAATAACCGCAGCCCTGCTATATGTGCAGGTTGATAATGTAGGAAAAATAAGAAGTAGTTTGGGTCTACAAGGAATAGATGCAACGGTCAAACAAGTTGCCCACACGTTGACTGAGCTAGTACCTGATGGGCATGTGAGCCGTTTCAGCGATACTGCATTCACGATATTAGTAAAAAACAAGACGACGAGTGATCTTGAAGGACTTGCTGCGCATATCGGTTCGTCTATGAAGGATATGTTTATTGAAGTTGATAAACGTACAACGAGTACAACAGTCAGTATTGCTGTTGTCAAAATTGAAAAAAATCCTGTAGAGCCTGTCATTATATTAGAACGTGCCATGGATGCTATCAGCCAAATCATGGTAGAGACTTCTAATAATGGTGGGTCTTACCGTATATATGACCCAAGCGAACATGCCAATAGCGATGATCATGCACTTGCTGAATTGTTAGTGGATGCCATTACTAATAACCGTTTTGATCTATCATTTCAGCCAATATACGACATCAATAACGATCGTAGCGACTTCTTTGAAGTGTATCTACGGTTACCTTTGTCAGATGCTGACAATACGGTATTAACCCCTGATCAATTTATGGCGGTGGCTAAAAAACATCAACTGTTAGAAAAGATTGATCGATGGGTGCTTATCAATGCCTGTAAGAAAATCAACGATGTCCGCAAAGTTCATCCTGAAGCCAAATTGTTAGTACAATTAACCAATGCTTCACTGGTTGATAAAAAACTGCCGATCGTTGCCAGTCAATTAATAAAAGCAGTAGGCGGTGCAGCTGGTGTATTGACACTCCAGTTCAATGAAATAGATATCTCTGATCACTTAACCGTCGCAAAATCTCAATTTTCCGCGCTTAACGATGTTAGCTGTCAAATAGGCATCAATAATTTTGGCTCTTCCGTCAAATCTATTGAAATTGCCAATTTTGTCCAGCCTGATATGGTACGCTTGGCGCGCAGTTATATCCAAGATATTGGTGCAGCAGAAAATCTAGAGACGGTTAAGTCTCTTATTACGCGTACTAATGACATAAAGGTCGATGTGCTTATGCCTTATATCGAAGATGCAGCAACGATGTCAGTCGCTTGGAGTGTGGGGGCGCGCTATTTGCAAGGGTATTATTTAGAAGAGCCTAGTAGCACGATAAAGGTAGCGAGTTAAAAGGCCAATACATCATATCGTTTATGTTATGGCGATGATATTCCTCAACCAAAGATTGCTAAAAATGTCCCTTATCAGTAGATATCAAATGAGCAGCCTTTTGGCTGCTGTTCTGTTGCTCACAGCTTGTGAGAAAACACCACCTGACCACCGCGCTCCTGTGATTCTGCCCTTATATACCGACGGGGATGCGGACAACGGCTCAATAATTTATAAAGATGCTTGCGGTCAATGCCATCAACGTAATGCAGGTCTGAATAAAAAAGGCCCACAATTAATGAATATATATGGTGCGCCGGCTGCCGAGTTAAAAGACTATACCTACAGCAAAGGGCTAGAAGATTCAGGTTGGGTATGGGATGCAGAGACACTCGATCCATACATTGCAGATGCCCAAAAAGCCATGCCAGACTCCAAAATGCTGTCTGACCCGATGCCAGATGCGAAAGAGCGTGCCGATATCATTGCTTATTTATCTACGCTCCGTGCCGCTGCACCAACCGTTACAGATGATGTGAACTGACTTATCATCGTTATGACCTAAAAAATGAGCCAATAACCTACTATGACCCATGCAGCTAACGATAGATCATTATCTACCTCTCATATAACAGCGAATCCGCTTAGCCAGTCCATCCCTAGTACGGCTGATTTTCAACGCAATCAGCAGCAAATTGCACAGCTGTTAGCGCAATTAAATCAGATTGTATTGGACAAGCCGCAAGCAGTTAGGCTAGCACTCAGTTGTATCTTAGCAGGTGGTCATTTGTTATTGCAGGACTTGCCTGGTATGGGTAAGACGACTTTGGCACAGGGCTTGGCACAGTTATTAGGTTTAAGCTTTAGCCGAGTGCAATTTACCAATGATATGTTGCCTGCTGATATTTTAGGTATGAGCATCTACGACCAAAGTAAACAGCAATTTGAGTTTCGTCCGGGCCCTGTCTTCACTCAGTTATTACTTGCTGATGAAATCAACCGTTCCAGTCCCAAAACGCAGAGTGCGTTACTTGAAGCGATGGAAGAGCGACAAGTCACGCAAGATGGCCAGACTTATCCTTTGCCGCAGCCGTTCTTTGTGATTGCCACCCAAAATCCATTGCAACAAGCAGGTGTCTATCCGCTCCCAGAGTCGCAGTTAGACAGATTTTTATTATGCTTATCATTGGGTTATCCATCGCCTGCCGCAGAGCGTGAGCTGCTAAAAGGTAAAGATCGTCGCGAGCTACTCAAAGATTTGGATACGGTGCTTGATACTGAAGCTGTACTATTGGCTCAGCAGGGTGTCAGGCAAGTTTATGTAGCAGATACAGTATTGGATTATCTGCAAAGGTTGGTTGCAAAAACTCGTGCAAGCCAAGAGTATCATGGCTTATCGCCTCGCGGCATATTGTCACTACAACGTGCTGCCCAAGCGCATGCCTATGTATCGGGATATATGGAAGTGACCCCTGAAGATATCCAAGCGGTGTTTGCTGCGGTCACTGATCATCGCCTCGGTCAGCGTTTCGTACCCGCGCATGTGACTGGCGGGCAAGCGACAAAAACCATCGCCCAACGTATTCTAGCAGAAGTGTCGGTTATCGCTTAGCAGCGGATGTCCGCCATTTAGCAGTGGTTTGATACATAGTCAAAGGCATATAACTCAGACACGATATCAGGCTTACTCAGCCTACTATGCGTGGTGCGTTTACTCGCTTTGTCTGTATCTAAATTATCTAGAATCGACTATTTCGTTCTATTCCCGAATCTGTCAGTCACATACCGACAGCATCTTCAATCAGATGGTAATAATAGGGTAGTCATGAGCTTGTTACCAAAGGCCTTAACCGCACCAATAAAATCAGCTCTGAGCCGCTGGTTTGCCGCGCGCGCACCTAAGAGTGACAGTGCTACGCTTAATTTGCGCAATGTCTATATTTTCTTTAGTCGTGAAGGAATGCTATTCGCCGTATTATTAGTAATTACCTTTATCGCAGGTATCAACTATGGCAACAATTTGGTGCTTGGTTTGTGCTTTTATCTGGTCAGTATTTGGCTAATTAGTTTTCATGTTACTTTTGCTCATATATCTGGTCTGCAAGTGCGTTTACTAGAAGTCACTATGACAGAAGCTAGCTTGCCTGTTTGGGTTACACTACAGTTGAATAGTGATAGTCGCCAACCAAGGCGTCAGTTGCTATTTGAATTTGAGCAGTTAGCCAATAAGAAAACCAAAAATGGCACAAACACGCAAAGTTCAGTGCTTATCACACGGCTACAAGGCGAGCAAGTCATTCGACTGCCTGTCCAGACCTACAACCGTGGCCAACTTGAACTACCACGGTTAAAAATAAAAACAGTTTATCCATTAGGTATCATGCGTGCATGGTCTTATGTCTACTTTGCGCGTACAGCGTGGGTATATCCAAAACCTGAAGTATTTGATTGGCAAGAAAAATATGCAATCGCAAGCTTAGAGGATTTACCAACAGGTGGGCAGTATAGACAGGGTCAGGACGACTTTGAGCGATTAGACAACTATATCGAGGGTGAATCATTGGCCCGAGTCTCTTGGGGGCATGTAGCGCGGGGACAAGGTATGCTGACCAAGCACTTCGCTGATCCGGTCGGTCATGAGCAAACGCTTGATTATGCAGATATGCCAGCTGCACATCACGAGCAAAAACTTGCACAATTGGCTTATGGGGCATGGACGCTGGGTCAGCTAGGTGTACCGTTTCAAATGCGTTTACCTAGTGATACTCCTGCTACTACGGAGATGGGTAACGGAGAATCCTTTGCGCAAGTATGCTTGCTAAGGCTTGCGAAAGCACCATGACCAATTCTAAACGCTCATCTTCTGCTGATGTTGATACACGGTCCACAGAATATTCTACGGTCGATGCTACAAAAACGGCCAGCTTTGAGCAGTTGGCTTTAGGTCAAAAAGTCTCGTTTCGACCTGAGCGAAATGACGCTAAATGGTATCGTAAGTTATTAGCACTGCCAGCTTATTATTGGGTATTAATTGCTCAAGTCGTCGTTGTGTTACCGCATGCCGCACATTTACCATTATGGTTGATAGGATTTGCCGCCGTCAGTATCGCCGCTCAATTGCCTTATATCAAAGCTAAATTCAAAAAACTATCGCATCTAAAGCGTATTTATCAAAGTGTACAAATGCTAGGCTTTCTGCTGGGGCTATTAGGTCTGTGGCTAACCTACAATACAGCATTTGGGCTCGATATGGGTGTGGCGTTTTTGGTGTTATGCCTAGTTAGCAAACTGTGGGAGCTATATAAGCGCCGCGATGCCTATGTGGTGTTGAATTTATCATTGTTCGTGCTTGCGGCATTATTTTTGATGGACCAAGGTTTACTGACTACTTTAGAAGTGATCGTTGGCGCAATCATTGTATTGCTAGCATTTATTGCGCTTAATGATGATAGCAATGCTAGCGGTGATGGACGCTTGCGTACATTGGGCGTGTTAGGGGTTGGTGCATTGCCATTATTAGTGGTGCTATTTTTGTTTTTTCCAAGACTGCCCCCACTGTGGTCCGTACAGCTCTCAGGTCAGCAAGCTACTACAGGTGTCTCTGATAGCATGTCTCCTGGTGATTTTGCCAATTTGGGGCAGTCAACTGAGCTGGCTTTTCGCGTAGAGTTTGATGGTGAGCGCCCACCGCAACAGCAGTTGTATTGGCGCGGTTTGGTATTTAGTGATTTTGATGGTGTCACATGGCGCCCAGCCCCTCAAAAGGATCAATGGTCGTCGAGATTGCAAGCACCTGCATGGATTCAGAACGCCTTCGCTACTGTACCTGATGAATCAAGGGCGGCACCTGTCAATTACAAGGTTATCTTAGAACCCACTCAGCAAAACTGGCTATTTGGTCTTGATTATCCGTTTTCTGAACAGCCAGATATCAATACTACCTCTGAATTTACCTTATCAAAGGATCAACCTGTTACGCAGCAGCTTCGCTATGATGTGTTGCAGTTTGCACAGATGCGTATTGATCCAGTTCTAACAGAGGCATCAAGACGTGAGAACCTTGCCTTGCCTAATGAAGGTAATCCACAAGCACGCGCGCTGGCTAAGCAATTATTTGAGCAGTCAGGTTCAGACCCTGTGCGCTACATAGCGGCTATCGAGCAATGGATTAATCGAACAGATTTTCGCTATACGCTGTCGCCACCACGGCTCAATACCAATCGCATTGACGAATTTTTATTTGAAACCAAAGCAGGGTTTTGTGAGCATTATTCGTCAAGCTTTACCTTTATGCTACGCGCCGCTGGTATTCCTGCACGAGTAGTAGCCGGCTATCAAGGCGGTGAGCCGAGTCGCAATGGCAACGTATGGGAAGTGCGGCAAATGGATGCACATGCATGGACTGAGGTTTGGCTTGAGGGCCAAGGCTGGGTACGTGTGGATCCGACAGCATTTGTGGCACCTGAGCGAGTAGAGCAAGGCATGAATACGATGACTCAGCAGCAAGGGGCGGCTATGTTCGGCAGTGGTGCCAGTGCACAAATCAACTATCAGCAGTATCAAATGCTACAAACGCTACGCCGCCTATCAGACCAAGCGAGCTACTACTGGCAAAAAGACGTGGTCGGCTATGACCAAGATAAACAGGCCGACTCGCTACTCAAATGGTTCAATATCAGCTCAATTATGCAGCAAATCATTTGGCTAGCCACCAGTGCGGTTTCCGTTATGGCTATCTTAGTAATTGTCATTTGGTATCGCCGCCGCAAACGTTGGCATCCAGCAGACTTACCTCTTGCTCAGCTCTCAAAACGTGTTGCCAAGCATGATAAATTATTAGCCCGTAAGGATAATGAAGGGCAGCTGGCTTGGTTGGAACGTTTGGCCTCGGCCATTG
The DNA here is from genome assembly GCF_002863645.1 of Psychrobacter sp. MES7-P7E. Lineage (NCBI taxonomy): Bacteria > Pseudomonadati > Pseudomonadota > Gammaproteobacteria > Moraxellales > Moraxellaceae > Psychrobacter > Psychrobacter sp. MES7-P7E. The sequence continues at coordinate 20,292 of NZ_PJBU01000099.1, forward strand.
ATAGCCGTCAGAATAACGGTGTTCACTCTGCTATGAGTCAGCTCACAGATAGTAGTGATCCAATCGTTATTCAGACAAAGCTTATTGAAATTAGACAAAACTACCGTCAGTTACGCTATGGACGACTGAGTACATTTGATAGCAGTCATAGCGAATATCAAGAACGACTCAAACAACTTAAAAAAGATGTGCGCGCATTGTTATAGAGGTTTTTGATGACAGTTTTATTAAGTTACTTTGATGATAGTGCTGTTGAGGTATTTTGAACTGACGATAAGTTAGATAAGCGAATTAGTAAGAGAGGCGGTTATATGGCGATATATGTAGATTTTGTACAGATAAAATTCAAAGGCCATAAGTGGTGTCATATGCTGGCGGATAGCTTGCAAGAGCTGCATGATTTTGCGGCATTTATTGATGTGGATGCGCGTCTATTTCATCGCAACGCTAGCTATCCTCATTATGATATCACGGTTCAAATGCGTGAAATCGCTATTGCCCAAGGTGCTATTCCTGCCGATAGAAAAAAGATTATCGAGTGCGCAAAGAAATTGAAAGTAGAGTTGAATGACCAGATGGAGCAATCTAGTCATTCTTGATATGAGGGATTTTTAAGTAAATAAGTAATGTTTCAATTGCCTGTTCACTTATTTATTCAACTATACCGAGCGCATTATTTTGCGGTGGCTGCAGTACTGATAGCATTAAGTGCTTTTGAGGTATTAGCAATCTCAGTATCGCAACCTTTGATATTGTGGCGTGTCTTGAGGTAGTCAGGGTTGTTGTATGACAGCCATACTTTCTTATCAGCATCTTCGCTAATCAAGATTTTTTGTGGTAAATCAATGGCAACGGTTTGCTCACAGTTCATTAATGGCGTACCTGCTTTAGGGTTACCAAACATAACGACTTGCGTTGGTCTCAATGATAAGTCGGCACTCTGTGCATTTTTCTGATGATCGACTCGCGCAAATACTTTCATACCCTTGCTTTCGATAACTGAGACCAGCTTGTCTGCGGTATCTTTGACGGAGTGATTGCTCTGTAAAGTTACTAAGCCTTTTTCGGCATTGATAGAGGTAGTAGTGTCTGTCATAGCACCAGTGCTCTTGGTTTTATCTAGCAGCGTATCGATACTGGCACAAGAGGAAACGGCCACTGCTAGTGCAGCGATAGAGACGATTTTAATCATAATGATACCTATAAGTTATCTGTAGTATGGTTAGTCCTAACTATAATGAGCAACATCGAATATTCATTGTGCGTAATCAGGTTTGTGATTGCAATACGTCTTAACAGAACGTTAAACCAAATGTTCTGCCAAATAATCTACGAGCAGTCTAATCTTTGGTGATAAATGACGGTTATGTGGATAAATGGCCCAAATGCTTTCTTCGGGCTCTCTATAGTCATCAAGTAAACTGACCAACTCACCAGATGCTAAATACTTTTGTACATAATAATCAGGCAGCTGTACGATACCCAGACCTTTTAGCGCAGCATCGACCAGACTATAGCCGCTGTTATATTGCACCGTACCAGAGACACGCAGGTTTCTTTCTACGCTCGTTTGTTGGTTGTCTGTTTTACCATTAGTATCGCTATTCTCTTTTGCTTTAGCAGTATCTATAAAGTGCCAGTAGTCACGAGTACCTAGTAAGCAGTTATGTTGACTTAAATCACTTAAATGGTGTGGTATGCCGTGTTTTTTTAGATAAGAGGGCGCAGCGCAGACAAAATTAGTACGCAGGCTAAGTTTCTTTGCCATCATCGTCGAGTCATGCAATTTGCCAATACGAATCGCCAAATCATAACCCCCTTCAATCAAATCAATTTTCTGATTACTCAAAAAGGCAGTCACTTCGATATCGTGATACTGCATCATAAAATTATTGATGAGTGGTAATAACTGCTGCTCACCATAAGTAACGGGCGCTGTTAGTTTTATTCTGCCTTGAGGCTTTGATTGTAAGTTACTTACGGCTTGCTCAGCGGCATCCAAGCCATCGAGCACACTGCGGCAATGCTGATAGAATACACGGCCTTCTTCGGTTAATGAGACCTTGCGTGTGGTTCGATATAGTAGCTTTATATTTAAGCGTTTCTCTAACGCGCTGATCTGACGGCTGACTTGTGCAGTCGAGATCCCCAGCTCTTTTGCACCACGTGTAAAGCTCTCATATTCTGCGACATAGACAAACTCACTAATTCCTTCCCAGCGCATGATTATTACCAATATGTAAAAGATATTTGCAAATATAGCATATTGTTATCCGCTCAGAAATAAATATAATGGTTAGTATAAATGTAAATAGATGGTGTTTTACTGTCATCGATGCTTGCCTATAGAAGGCAGGCAAGATAAGCTCAGTCTATCTTTATTTGTTTTAACTGTAGATATAGTGACCGCTAAAATCCATAAGATGGGTTAGCAAACTTTTAGAACTGCTTGTACTTATAACAAAACTGTTATGTCGTCACCCATAAATAACAATCAATTAAAAAGAGAAATTCTTATGTCTGATAAGTTTATTAAATCAAAAGCCGCCATCGCGTGGGGTCCAAAACAGCCACTATCTATCGAAGAAGTGGACGTCATGCTACCGCGTAAAGGTGAAGTATTGGTCAAAATCGTTGCCAGTGGTGTCTGTCACACAGATGCGTTTACCTTATCCGGTGAAGATCCAGAAGGCGTGTTCCCTGCGATCTTGGGTCATGAAGGTGGCGGTATCGTTGAGCAAGTTGGTGAAGGCGTGACCAGCGTTCAGGTTGGTGACCATGTTATTCCGTTGTACACGGCAGAATGCGGCGTTTGTAAAATGTGCCGCTCAGGCAAAACCAATCTTTGCTCGGCAGTACGCGAGACTCAAGGCAAAGGCTTGATGCCAGATGGCACCACACGTTTCTATAAAGATGGCGAACCTATCTACCATTATATGGGTTGCTCAACTTTCTCTGAGTACACGGTTTTACCAGAGATTTCTTTGGCTAAAGTCAATAAAGAAGCGCCATTAGAAGAAGTTTGCTTGCTTGGTTGCGGTGTGACTACTGGCATGGGCGCGGTCATGAATACTGCAAAAGTTGAAGAGGGCGCTACCGTTGCTATCTTTGGTCTAGGCGGCATTGGACTATCCGCAGTCATCGGTGCTGCTATGGCAAAAGCCAGCCGTATCATTGTGATTGATATTAACGAGAGCAAGTTTGAGTTAGCTAAAAAACTAGGCGCAACCGATTGCATCAATCCGAAAGATTACGATAAACCGATTCAAGAAGTGATCGTTGAGCTAACCGATGGCGGTGTTGATTATTCGTTTGAATGTATCGGTAATGTCGATGTTATGCGTTCAGCGCTAGAGTGCTGCCATAAAGGTTGGGGCGAGTCGGTCATCATCGGTGTGGCCGGTGCTGGACAAGAAATCTCAACCCGTCCATTCCAGTTAGTGACTGGTCGAGTCTGGAAGGGCTCAGCATTTGGCGGTGTAAAAGGTCGTACAGAACTACCAGGTTATGTCGAGCGTTATCTAGCGGGCGAGATTCCTTTACAAGACTTCATCACTCATACGATGCCAATAGAAGACGTCAACGAAGCGTTTGACTTGATGCACAAAGGCGAAAGTATCCGTACGGTTGTACACTTCTCAGAGTAGTTAGCAACGACGTTATTGTCTTAGAAATGCTTTGTTAAAAATAAAAAGGCTGCTTCAATATTGAAGCAGCCTTTTTTTAATACTATTTTCACGCATAGCTTAAAGTTTAAATGTATCAAGCATTCTTTTTGCTAATGATTAGATCCGCTAGTGTCGATAAATCTGATGCAGTCAAATCAGGAACTGGTACATTGGGCGCGTTCAGCATTGCATTATAAGGACGGGTCAAAAATGCACCGCGACAACCTGCCGCTTGTGCACCTATAGTATCCCAGAGGTGACAGGCAACAAGACATAAGTCTGACGTATCAACGGCTAGCGTATCAGCCACCAATTGATAAGTATCAGGTGCTGGCTTGAACTTGCCAACAGTCTCAATACTAAAGTGCTGCTCAAAGAATTGACTGAGTCCTGCTTTTTCTAATGGCGTTGGAGACGCACTGCTTGCTGAATTAGTCAGCGTGACCAGTCGAAACCCTGCATCACGCAAACGAGTCAGTGCTGGCGCTGCATCAGGATGAGCCGGCAACGAGCTCATTCTTTCTTTGAACTCATTGATATCAGCATCTGTCAAAGTCACTTGTCTGATATCAGCAACCATTTGCAGAGCACCAACGCCAAGTTCACCAAAAGGCGTATAGAGACCGGACAACGTCATAGTTTGCGAGTACAGTACTAGCTGAGCGAACCATTCTCTTAGCACTCTTTGCTTGCCAAAGACGCGTATGAATAAAGGCGTTAGCGTATCGATATCGAGCAGTGTTTCGTTGACGTCGAATACAATAATCGAGGGAAAGCGTTCAGAAGACATAAAGTATCCTTTTATAGAATGACATTTTTATAACGTCAGGTGGTTTACTCAGTCATGTTCATGTTGGCCAATTGCTCTAAGATACTGACATAGTTCTCGACCCCTTGAGCGCCGCTGACCAGATGACGCTCATTAAAGATAATCGCTGGTACACTTTGGATGCCTTGCTGTTGCCAATGCTGCTCTTCTGCTCGTACTTCTTTCGCAAAGAATTGACCTTCTAACACTGCCAATGATTCACTACGATCAAGCCCAGTCTCTGCTGCAATATCGGCAAGCACGTTGATATCGGAGATATCTCTGTTATTGGTGAAATGCGCGGCAAACAAGGCTTGCTTTAATTCATGCATGCGGCCTTGTTGATCAGCGAAATGTATCAGCTGATGCAAGTTAAAGGTGTTGTGCATGCGTGTATCATCATTGAAATTAAATTCAAAGCCAACTTCTTGTCCAGCTTCAGTCATTCTGACTCGGCTAGCATCTGATTCTTGTTTAGTAGAGCCGTACTTCTCAATGATGTGTTCACGTAGGTTTTGACCTTCACTTGGCATATTTGGGTTTAACTCAAACGGATGCCAGTGGATAGTGTGAGCGGTATTGGTTTGCTCAAGTGCTGCTGCCAATTGACGATAGCCGATAACGCACCAAGGGCAGACGACGTCTGAGACGATATCTATTCGGAGTGGTTTTTCTGATGTGCTCATATTTCCTCACGGGTATTATTATGTATGTTTTGTTTGGGATATATAGATAGTGGCATATCAGTTGGAATCAAGCAGATATACCTAGTTATCAGACAACTATAACTAGTTACCATGTATCAAGTCAGTTCATACTAAGAGAATGACTAAGTGATTACAATGTAGTCTGCGCAGTCGGCGTCGCCAATTCGGTAGCGTAATTGTAACCATTACTAATAAGAAAGTAGGCGTTTTTGCAATACGCTGACTCAGTCATAACAAAACCTACGAATACTTAACCAAGCAAGCATAGTTATAAAATAGCTTTTTATTTAAAGTGACTTCGTTAAATAGCAATCGAAGAAGAAAAATTCTAAGAAGAACAAATATCAATAACGGAGTCATAGATGAAAAACATCACTGAAGCAATGAACTGGCGCTACAGCACAAAAGAATTTGATACCGATAAGAAAATCTCAGCAGAAGATTTCCAAAGTCTAAAGGATATTTTGCGCCTTAGTCCTTCGAGTACCAACATTCAGCCGTGGCATTTTGTCATTGCTGATGATGAAGCAGGTAAAGCCCGAATCGCAAAAGGCACTGAGGGCATGTATGAGTTCAACGATGCCAAAGTAAAAGGTGCCTCGCACGTCATTGTATTCTGTAGCCGTGTCTATGCTGATGATGAGTTTTTGGATGACATCTTAGAAAAAGAAGATGCAGATGGTCGTTTTGCAGAGCCAAAATTTAAAGAGCAAATGCATGAGACGCGTAAAATGTTTTTGGACATTCGTCGTTATGAGCAAAAGGACGAACCACATTGGTTGATAGAGCAATTGTATCTTAATATGGGCGCTTTGCTACTAGGGGCAGCAGCTTTGGGTATTGATGCGGTTCCGATGGAAGGGGCGGATTTGAAAGCACTTGATAAAGAGTTTGATTTACGTAGTAAAGGCTACACCGCTGTGGCAGTCGTATCACTTGGTTATCGTAGTAAAGATGACTTTAACGCTGAATTACCAAAATCACGTTTTGATGAAGAAACGATTATCACGAAGGCATAGCCAGTTATTATCTAAGCAAAGAACATTTTTGATAGACAGATCTACTAAATACTATACGTAAAAATTCTATTTAAGAGCCTCGTAAACTGACTGTTTATGGGGCTTTTTTTTAGGGACTTCCTTTGAAATAACGTTAAAAACTGATGATAAAAAATATACTACCTATTAGCAGCGCTAACATTTCGAGTAGCAGCGCTAATATTTCGAGAATTTTGCAGATTAGAAACTACACTGGAATCCCTACAAAGTAAAAACAAAACAACTGTTTTCATACGTCATAATAAATTTATTGACATTGTCATTTTGAAGCGTATTTCACCACTCTATTATATTCACCTGCCAGCGAGAAGCCAGCATGTCTACTTTGACCTTAACAATCAATAAGCAAGATTATCAGCTCGAAAATCTTGACGCTCGTACGACACTGCTCGACGTCTGTCGTCAGCACCTACAAATTACTGGACCCAAAAAAGGCTGCGACCATGGTCAATGCGGGGCTTGTACCATGCTCATCAATGGACGACGGGTCAATTCCTGTCTGACACTCGCCGTTATGCATGATGGTGATGACATCACAACGATCGAAGGCATCGGGATGCCAGAGTCATTATCGGCATTGCAGCAAGCGTTTAAAGACAATGACGCTTTTCAGTGTGGGTACTGTACGCCAGGTCAGATTTGTTCAGCGACCGCATTGATAGAAGAAGTGAAACAAAATTGGCCAAGCCATGTTAGCACCGACTTAAAAAATCCTGATGGTCTCCTTGTACAAGAAATTGCTGAGCGCATGAGCGGTAATATCTGCCGTTGCTCAGCTTATCCAAATATCATTAAAGCCATTTCACAAGTGCTTGAGAGTCAGGTTTCAGAGAGTCAAGTATCAGAGTCTAGTACTCAAACAACAGACAACGCAGTGCAAAACTCAAGCGTGACAGGTATCTGGTCACCGCCACCGAGCGAGGCGCAACTTGGTAGGACCTCAGCGAATAACAAGACAGCAACTGCTACAACAGGAGGCCGCTCATGAAACGCTTTGAATATAGTCGTGCTGATGCACCAGAGCAAGCGGCAATATCTGCTAGTACCAAAGATGCGTCTTTTATCGCAGGTGGTACCAACTTGTTAGACTTGATGAAATTGGAGATTGAAACGCCAATTAAATTGGTTGATATTACCCGTTTAGAATTAGAGCAAGTCGAAACCACTGCTGACGGTGGTTTGCGTATCGGTACGCTTGTGACCAACAGCGATTTGGCAGCGCATCCTGAGGTTATTGCAAATTATCCAGTATTATCCCGAGCGATTTTGGCAGGAGCGACTGGTCAGCTGCGTAATAAAGCAACGACTGGCGGTAACTTCTTACAGCGCACCCGTTGTTATTATTTTTATCAGACGGACAGCGCCTGTAATAAGCGTGAACCGGGAACCGGTTGTCCAGCTATTAATGGCGAGAACCGTACGCTAGCTATTTTGGGCACGAGCGATGACTGTATTGCTCAGCATCCATCTGATATGGCGGTAGCAATGCGCTTGCTTGATGCCACTATCGAGACAGTTAAAGCGGATGGATCGACTCGTTCTATCAATGTGAAGGATTTTTATTGCTTACCAAAAGACACGCCGCATATCGAAAACGTATTGGAAGCAGGTGAGCTGATTACTCACGTTGTATTACCTGCACCTGTCAAAGGTATGCATACTTATGACAAAGTGCGAGATCGCGCCTCATATGCGTTTGCGCTCGTGTCCTGTGCCGCAGTGATAGACGCTGATGATAACGGTAATCTAAAAACGGTACGATTGGCATTTGGTGGTATCGGTACGGAGCCATGGCGTAACGAGGAAGTTGAAACGTTGTTAATGGGTACTGATGGCAATAATGATGTTATCGCGCAAGCTGCCAATCTGTTATTGAATGATGCCAAAGGTAATGGTCAAAACGACTTTAAAATACCGTTGACGCGTCGCCTACTAAAACAAGTCATTCAGCGCGCACTAGCGGGCGAGGGAGCATAATCATGTCATTATTTGAATCAATCACTCAGTCAGAACCGACCAAAAAAATGACCATGGATGAGCCTGTTGAGTCTTTGTTTAGCACAACAGCGAGCAAACTGGTTGGTAAGCCAATTAACCGTGTTGATGGTTCCCTAAAGGTTAGCGGTCAAGCGAAATACAGTGCCGAAATATACTTGGACAATCAAGCCTATGGTGTATTGGTAGGCGCGACCATTGCTAAAGGTCAAGTTGAGAGTATCGATAGTGACTCTCTAAAAGGCATTCCTAATATTATTAAAGTCGTGACCGATCCTGAGCACTTTTTGCGTAACTCTCAACAAGGGACAAAAACTAAAGCACCCAAGCAAGGGGTTAGCGAGATTTTTTATCATGGTCAGCCTATTGCTGTCGTGGTTGCTGAGACTTTTGAGGCGGCAAGAGAAGGCGCTAAAGCGCTGAAAGTGACTTATAAGGATGAGACTGACCAAGCGGCACTGAACTTTACCCAAGAGCTCTCTAACGCACATGCGGTAGATGAAGAAAAAGGCTCTGATAAAAATAATGTCCAAGGCGATCCAGACCAAGGCTTAGCTGATGCGGCAGTGACCGTTGATCGCTTTTATCATACCCCAAGTCAAAGCAACTCTCCGATGGAGCCCCATACAACGTTGGCTCATTGGGAAGGCGATAAGCTCGTTCTGTATACTTCCAATCAGATGATCGCTTCTTGCAAACAGCAAGTCATGGATGCTCTGGACCTAAATAAAGATCAAGTACAACTGATCGCACACTATGTGGGTGGTGGATTCGGTAGTAAGCTCGGTATTGCTCCTGAATCTATTGCAGCGGCGATTGCTGCGAAAGATCTGGGTCGTCCTGTGCTAATCACGATGACGCGTTCACAAGTGATGGAAGCAACGGTCAGACGCTCAAACACGCGTCAGCGTATCGCTATTGGTTGTAATAAAGAAGGTATTATCAACACATTTATTCATGATACTACGACCAGTAATTTGCCAGGAGAAGCTTTTTTTGAGCCGACGGCATTATCTACCCATTATCTATACCGTGGTGAAAACCGCCGTGTACATTATCAGATGGTAGATATGAATCAAGTATTATCAGGCTCGATGCGTGCGCCGGGTGAGGCGGTGGGTTTGATTGCGGTTGAATGTGCCATGGACGAGCTAGCCTCACAGCTGGACATTGATCCAATCGAGCTGCGCCGCCGTAATGAGCCTGAAGAGGACCCTACCGAAGAGATTCCTTTCTCCACCCGTCAGCTAGTCGCTTGTATGGAGAAGGGCGCTGAACAGTTTGGTTGGGATAAGCATAATCCCAAGCCTGCCAGTCAATTAGAAGGTGACTGGTGGATAGGTACAGGCATGGCGGCGGCTGCCCGTGGTAACCAATTACAGCCATCTGAAGCACGTGCAACCTTACAGGTAGATGAGTCAAAAGCACTTGGTATCAAAGCAGTTATCGAGACAGACATGACAGACATCGGTACAGGGTCTTATACGGTGTTTTCTCAGGTAGCGGCAGACCTGTTAGGACTGCCTATCGACCATGTTGAGATGAAACTAGGTGACAGTGCATTGCCACCAGCATCAGGCTCAGGTGGCAGTTGGGGTGCTGCGAGTGCGGGTAGTGGTGTCTATCTTGCTTGTGAGCAGCTGCGTGAAATGCTAGCAGAAAAAGTTGGTCTGTATCCTGACAACATTCAGTTAGACAATGGTCAAATCAAGAAAACAGGCGAGCATGCTTTAACGGCAATGGAAGCTGCCAAAAAGAGCGGCCAATCATTTGCTGACAGCACTATTGATAAGCTATCGCAAACCACAGGGCTTTCGCTATCAGGACAGTCAGCATCACAAGAGTATGATTTTGATAATACAGAGTCTTATGCGCTTGCGGATGTGGTCGCTGACTATGATGAGCAAAAAATCACTGCCAAAGGCCAGATAAAACCGGGTAAGAACGGTAAGAGCCATCGCCAAGCCTCTTTTGGTGCGAACTTCGCTGAAGTGGCGGTTCATAAAGTCACTGGTGAGATTCGGGTGAAACGTATGACAGGTGCATTTGCCGCTGGTCGTATTCTTAACCATAAAACAGCGACTTCGCAATGCTATGGTGGCATGGTATTCGGTATTGGCTCAGCGTTGATGGAAGAGGTCATCCACGATAAACGTGACGGACGCCTGTGTAACCATGATCTCGCTGAATATCATGTGCCAGTCAATGCCGATGTACCACAGTTAGATGTGATATTGGTAGAAGAGGATGATCCTTATACCAACCCAATGCATATCAAGGGCATTGGGGAGACTGCTATTGCTGGTGCTGCCGCCGCGATTGCTAACGCTGTCTATAATGCCGTCGGCGTACGCGTTTATGATTTTCCGATTACGCTTGATAAATTGCTTTACGAGATGCCAGAGTAAATTTTTAAGCCATATGTACGACAGCAACCCGCTTAATGAGCGGGTTTTTATAACTCAATCAGCAGTATATTTCGTTATTATCAAGAAAATAACTACCAAATAAGAGGCGTTATGAATCAGGTCGCTGACATTCTTAAGCTGGCAATCAAAGCTAAGCAACAAGGTATTGATGCTGTATTGGCAACGGTTGTACGTACTGAAGGCTCAGCATATCGCCGTGCTGGCGCGATGATGCTCATCTGTGAGGATGGTCGCTCAGTTGGGATGATTAGTGGTGGCTGCTTGGAGCCGCACATTATCAAACGTGCCTTCTGGCTTACTCGTAACGGTGCCAATGTGCAAGTTTATCAGACGGGTGATGACATTCAATATGCTGACGATGGCCAAGCGCAAGCAGGTGCTAAAGAAACTAAGTCTGATATATATGATGGGCCAGATAGCGATTTAGATAACGACTTAAATAGCGGCTTAGATGAAGCGGATTTTGATGAGCTTAATTTTGGATTGGGCTGTAATGGGCGAGTGCATGTATTGTTTGAGCGACTAACGACAGCAACGCCATTGCTAGAGACAATCCGTAATGTTCGACGTACTCAGCAGCCGATTACTGTAGCGACTTTGATTCGTGCTAACGACTATCAGCATCAAGGTTCTGTATCGCAAAACAGGGATAACTTGCAAATCGGGATGCGGATTAATTTAGATGAATACCGCAGTTTGGGAAGCGTTTCTGCACTAGGGAAGACAGCGTTTTCAAGCATACTTGCCAATACCGTAGAAGAGTTAGCAGAATATAAGCTATCTGATAAAAATGCCGAATATGTGACGGTGGAAAACGGCAAGGTAACAACAGAGTGGCTTGTGCAACGCCTGCAACCACAATTGCGTCTATTGATTTGCGGTGCAGGTAACGACGTGATGCCACTAGTGACCATGGCCAAGCTACAAGATTGGCATGTGACGGTCGTAGACAGTCGCTCGCAATATGCGACGCGTATGCGGTTTCCTCAAGCAGATGTTGTGATGTCGATACCCTTAGATGACCGTGAGACTTTGCTTAAGCTCAGTAATAACGCAGCCGTCGCTCTGATGTCACACAGTTTGAGTCAAGATCGTGCTCGCCTAGCAATACTGCTCGAACATCCAGACAATTATAGATACTTAGGGCAATTGGGGCCGCGCTATCGTACTGAACGCTTGATTAATGAGATTAGCATGAATCTTAGCAATCCTACTATGTTAGAAGCTGGCATTCATAAATTGCATTATCCGATTGGTTATAAGCTGGGCGGAGATGGCCCTGAGGCACTCGCGCTTGGCATCATGGCAGAGATTAATGCAGTCATGCACAATCAAGATGCTCCAGTAAGTGGTTCGCATAACAATGTTTCAGATATCCCAGCGGTGAGTAGTAATACAGATGCCAATACTGTCCAGAGTGGCGTATGAGCAAGCGTGCATTTACAGAAGGTGCTGAACATACAAAAAGTACTGAACAGCAGAGCCAAAACCATGCGGTCATCATCTTGGCAAGTGGCCTCAGTCAGCGCCTTGGCCAACCCAAGCAGCTACTTGTTAAACATGGCGATCCGTTAATTACTTATATGACTCGACTGACAACAACTACCAATCCGAAAGCCATCGTCGTTGTCATTCCTGATAACCATCGTTTGATTGCTAGTACGATTACAGAGTTGGCTAATCAATATCCAACGGTTCAAATAGTGGTGAACTCACAAGCTGATACTGGTATGGCGCATAGTTTGAGTCTGGGTGTTGAGGCAATTGTTGCTCTTGAATCAACTTCAATCGATCGAGTGCTCATCATGGGAGTAGATCAAGTATTATTAGATGAGCCACATTTAACAGCTTTGCTAGCGGGCAAGCAGACGGTAGTGGCCAGTCGCTATCACAGTTGGCAAGATTTAGCGAAACATCAAAATCGAGATCAAACGGTGTCTGATATTATAGGTCTGCCTTTAGCAGTTAACTATAAATTGCTTAGACAGTGGCAGTCAGAATTGATAGGAGATAAAGGGCTTCGTCACCTCATTAGAGGGTTGCCCGCTGATCAAATAGGTGAGGTCGATAATGACCAACTTAGCTACGATATTGATACGCCCGAGCAGCTAGCATTTGCCAAACAACAAGGCTGGCTTGATAGCTAACTTGATTAATTTAATTGATTTTGAACAGTATTCATTTTGAACAACGAAATGCGAGAGAATAAAATTATAAATATGATAGAAACCGAACGACTGTATCTCAGACAGTGGCAAGCGAGCGACTTTGCGCCATTCGCTGAGATGAATGCTGATTCTAAAGTAATGGAATACTTTCCTAAGTTATTAACTACTTCGATGAGTAATGCTATCGCCAAAAAATGCCAGTCGCTGATTGATGATAATGGGTGGGGTTTTTGGGCGGTGAGTCTAAAAGAAACAGATACTTTTATCGGTATGGTTGGGTTAAATCATGCGCATGCCGATATGCCGTTTTCTCCTGCTGTCGAGATTGCTTGGCGCTTACATAATGACTATTGGGGACAAGGTTATGCAACTGAAGCTGCCCGAGCATCTCTGGATTTTGCCTTTGTTGAGCTAGAGATTGAGGAAGTGGTTGCCTTTACTGCCGTTATCAATAAGCGCTCACAATTGGTTATGGAGCGCCTTGGTATGACCAATACACAGGAGGATTTCTATCACCCTATGCTTGACCTTAATCATCGGCTCGCTGAGCATGTGCTATACAAAATTACTCGGCATCAGCGGCAAGATACTGTGCTCACTTAATTGCATTGACGGCTGTCTTTTACTCTGTTTGGCTACTATTATCACGCGAAAACGTCAAAATATGTCCCTTAAACGGTAAGTCTAGATAAGTCGTATTTTCAGGTTTAACGTGCTTACTACTAAAGCCAAATTCAGTCATCTTGTTGGTTAGTTTGTTTTTGCGTCCGCGACCAGGATCGACCACGATGACCTCGCAAGTCGGCATAGCATGGCGGTCAATAAACTCAGCTAATATGTCAATGTGTTGGTCTTCATAGAGCAAGTCACTGCCGATAATCATATCAAACTTGCCAAGATGGCTATTGTCCTCTGCCCAGTCTAAACGCTCAAAGTTTATCTCTTTGGTATTATTCAGCGTGGTATTTCTATCAAGGAAATACTCAACCGTTGGATGATAGTCAGTCGCTGTGATGTCCGCATGTCTATGATTCAATAGCAGACTAGAGAGCGCCATACCGCAGCCAACTTCCAAAATACGTTTGCCTGCAATATCGTAATCGAGCATATGATTGGCAAGCACCAAGCTTGACGGCCATATCACCCCAAACATCGGCCAAGAAGCAGAGCAGATACCCAAATTTAACGCTTCGTCATCAGGGTCGCTAAATTGTTGATTGTCACGCAAAGTACAAATATGAATGTCGGTATTGCCAATTTCAATCGTTTGATAACGCACGCGCACAGTGGTCAGCGAAGTCATAAACTGTCCTAAAAAATAAGCAAGAATGCAAGGTTTGGCAGGGGTTGCCGATTTCGGTAGGGTACAACGTTGAAAAAGATAATTAAAATGTTGGAAGCGGTATAGATGTTTGAAAGGTTAGAGATTTGTGGCAACTGAAGTCGTGGCAAGAAAATAACTAAATGTGTGATGAGAGTATGACCTAAATTCTCACAAGTTATTGTTAATTCTGAGAGTATTGTTATTGCTGCGTAGAGTTGGTTGATATCAGGGAGTGATATAGGTAAAGATGGTACGAAAAATTTCGTATAAGCATAAGCAGTGGGCTTAATTTGAGTTAAACGCACTGCTTATGTTTGCGTAAAAGATTGAGCTTGAGTATCGAAACAGTCGATACAGCGGAATCAATTAAGCAAGTTAAATCAGTTAAGAAATCTCAATCCAGAGGTTTTGAGTGCCCATACCAGCTCTACAAAAGCGCGACTATTGGTCAGAGGTTCGCCATCGATGATGAGAACGTAGCCTGCATTGTCTATCCATAAAAACACAAAGCTGGTCTCAGGAATGAGTAGGTCGACCTGCTGAAAAAACGAGATTGCCTGACTCTCTACTGCCCACCCACGTTGCTTTTGGCGGAGCATAAAGCCTGAAAAATCAGCGGCGGCGACACTGAGCATATCCGCTTCTTCTTGACTATAGCCAACTCGTGCCAAACAAAACCCTTCATCAGATCCAATCGCGGCTCGGCGTTTACCAGATAAGCTCGCCACGACATAAGGCAAAAACTGGTCCAATGGTAAGTTAGGCGCTGGTAAAAATAGCGACAGTTTTTCAATCCAACCTTGTTCGATGAAACCTTGTAGCCATTGTTCAGAATAACGCTGAAGCCAGTCAGCAGCGAGCAGTGTCTGATCATAAGACAGCAAATTCTGTAATGCTAGCTGCTCATCAGTCGGTTCGTTCTGTGAAAACGCCTCAAAAATACCAGCTGGCGTCAGGGTGAGATAGGTTTTATCAGCATTTAAGTAAGAAGACATAGTAACTACCATTATGATAAAAGTGATTAATAAGTGACAAATTAAGCTTCTATATCGTTGAGTTCAAATAACTTCGATACAAGGAAACCGAGCGTAAGTTATACATTAGTATGCTTAGCGAGGATGACGACGTAGCTGATTTATATGGATTTGACTATAGTTTGATCGAGATGTTGTTGGCAGTTGTCCCAGCGCGCATCGAACTGCCAATCACTTCTACCCAAGCGAAACCATACCAGCGAAAATGCGAGACGATCATTGCGCGCAGTACAATGGGCAAAAAACTCATTTTCGATTTGCTCAATCGTACCCCAGTCTTCGTCCTCACGCGCTTGCATCAGCTCAGTGGTGATATCTTTAGCGATTTCTCGGGCATCGTCGCTGCTGATACGCAGCCGTTGCTTTTGCTCATTGAGAGAAGGGGATATCAGCACACTCCAACGAGTGGCCAACATACTATTGCGCTGGATGTATCTTTTTTTATCAATGCAATCGCGAAAGCCTTGCTGGACATGAGGATACAAACGATCTTTGATACGAGTAAACAGATTGTTTACATCGTATGGGATATCAAACCAGCAACCATAAAAAAAGTCCGCTACAGCGCCTTGTAACGGCTCTTTCTCCGTCAATAGCAAAGCTGCGTTGATACGCTGCTCATGAAAGTGACGGTTGTTGGGTGCCAAAAATACTTTACGAGAGTAAAACCGAAATACTCGGTGCGCGACTCTTTCGTTTTCTTTGATCAGGTCTGAATCAGACATAATAATACCCTCCTGTCATCGCTATTATGACGACGGTGCTTGCTTCAGTGATAATGATGTCATACGACAAGCGATGATGTAGTTCAGAGAAATAGCGCTTGATATCAATACAATGGTTGAGCGACTAATCCAATAACGTCTGCATTAAATCAATCATAAACTCGGCATCTTCTTCGCTCATTGGCTCAAACCCTTGAGGCATGCCGAGCTCAGCCAAGGCTTCTTTACCATCTGCATCGTTGTGCAAATTCAGGATGGCTTCTAGGAAGATTTGTGCATCGGGAAAGTCTTCTTTGACTAGTAACACATGACTGATATCAGCCAAGTCACTTTCGATAAGTACTGACAGCTGAGTCTTGGTCAAGCGTGAAAAGCTATGAAATATCTCTGCCAAGAAAAACGCGACTTGGGCTTCACCTTTGATCACTTTTCGGGCAGCCGCTTGATAGGTCTCGGTCACATCCCAGTTGAGATCAGAGGCTTCTATATCGACGGCTTCTAGCAATCGCAAACCAATCAGTTTGACATCTCGGTTGTCAGCCATGGCGACAGTAGCCCCTGCTTGAATGTCTTCCAAACGGCTGATAGTGCTATTGGCAGCGGCTGCAATGATCATCTCGTCAGATTTACCGATAGGTCGGGCAATGGCTCGATAGCCTTGCTCGCGGATGAGAGTGGCTGCATCAAAAGGGTTGGCATAAATGATTTGAATGTCACCGGCACTAATGACCTGCTCTTGCTCAGCGTGAGAGGTAGGGATATTGAGATGCATGTTTAAGTTGGCACGTTTTTGAATCAAGGTGTTGAACATGTGCCAGCCTGCAAAGCGATCAGGCGAAAAATCAGGGGCGATTAACATATTGTGTGTCGTCATGAGTTAGCCTTCCTCATCTTGTTTCATTTGGGCATATTGAGTCATCGCCGCTTCAATTTTGCTGCGTGATGGTTTGCGTCGTACCGAGGTGTAGCCGACGGTTTCACCGCGACGCACGTTAGGCACCACAGTGGCATAGACCCAATAATGACTGCCGTCTTTGCATAAGTTTTTGACATAGCCATGCCATTTTTGTCCAGACTCGGCAGTACTCCATAAGTCTTTATAGGCAGCTTTTGGCATATCAGGATGACGCAAAATATAGTGCTGTTGGCCAATCAATTCATCTACATGATAGCCACTGATTTCGACGAAGGCATCGTTGACGTGAGTGATGATACCGGCGAGATTGGTACGCGAGACAATCAGCTTACCGTCTGGGTAGGGGCGCTCTATACCAGTATCATAGACAGTCCGTGAGGTGCCATCATGATAAGTCATTGTGATTTGCTCAGCAGGCATATCGGGTTTGTGTGCATCAGGGATTGGAGAACCCATGGTCATCTCCTTCGTTGATCGTTATATCGTCAATCCTCTATAAATTGAACACGGTGTCAGCCTTGCTTAGTCTACTACTTGTAGTACTCTCACTCGGCTTTCTTGTATTCAAATTATATTGAACCGACTATGTTTATAGTGATTAAAAAGCTAATAAGTTCGATAAGCAGTCGCTAATCAAATGAGCTTTGCCAATGCTTCTGAAGCACGCTTAATATCTAGGAATATCAAGCCAAGCTTGGCATTGGGCTTTGCCATGATGGTGAGTACGGCTTCATCGCCTGATGAGGTCATGATGACGTAGCCTTTCTCGCCTTGAATCATAATACGATCGATACTACCGCGTGCCAACTCGCGGCCTGCACGGTCACCTAATGATAATAATGCTGCTGACATAGCACCCACACGATCTTCATCCACGCCGGTTGGTAGAGCTGAAGCAATCATAAGACCATCGTTAGAGATTAGCGCAGATGCTTCAACATCTGCTGATGAACTGTTTAAGTCTTCCAATATCTGCTGAAATGAATCTGTACGCATATCGCTTTCTCTGTACTGGTGATTGGTTTTTTATTTATGAACTAATGAAGTTAGTCAAAAATATCCTTGTTTAAAGAAAGGTATTATAATTCCTTCCTAATAATATTGATATACATTTGCCCAATTAAAAGTAAATTTTTTGGACTTTTATGCCTTTTGTCATCAAATCATTACCCTTTATCTTTATTTTTTCGAGGAAAATGGTGGTTTTTTATTATGTCTAGTCGATGAGCGGTTGAAGACCTAGCAAGATCCTTGGTATTTTTTTGAATAGAGATATTCTTTGTAACTATAGATTAATGTCCATCATTGCTATCAAACGGAGCCGCTGAAATTTAGCTAATAAAAATCGCTTATAGATTCTTATGATGAAGATATTTACTAGACTTATAAGTCTCAAAAATGATATACAGTCATGAGGGATAAATGTTGACACTTCTAAATTCGTTATAAAAATACAAATTGAGTCAGCTTTTTTGATCCTATCAGTCTCTATACATAATCTTGTATAGGGGCGATTTCAGTCTTACATCAACGTTTATAGCCCTTTCGTTTACTCAATATGTTGTAGCGTCGATGTAAATAATTACTATCACCAGTTTTATCCTAAGGAAGAAATACATGAGCATCAGTGAAGCCATCCAAAAAGTCGAAGCACGTTATGCCCATCAGCCTGAATTCATTCAAGCAGTAAAAGAGGTGGCAATTACGATTCAACCTTTATACGATGCGCATCCTGAATATAGTACGTTAAAGGTATTCGAGCGTTTGGTAGAGCCTGATCGGGTATTTGGCTTTCGTATCAATTGGGAAGATGATCAAGGCGTGGTACAAGTCAATCGTGGTTGGCGTGTGCAGTTTTGCAATGCTCTAGGCCCTTACAAAGGCGGTCTTAGATTCCATCCTACCGTCAATCAATCCGTATTGAAGTTCTTAGGCTTTGAGCAAATCTTTAAAAATGCCTTAACTGGCTTGCCTATTGGTGGCGGTAAAGGTGGGTCAGATTTTGATCCTAAAGGTAAAACAGACAGCGAGATACGTCGTTTTTGCTATGCCTTTATGCGTGAGCTACATCATTACGTGAGCAAAGACATGGATGTGCCTGCTGGTGACATCGGCGTCGGTGGTCGAGAAGTTAGCTATATGTTTGCGATGTATAAGAATTTAACGCGTGAATCAACAGGGGTTATCACTGGCAAAGGCGTGGGCTTTGGTGGCAGCTTGATGCGTACAGAGGCGACTGGCTACGGTGCAGTCTACTTCTTAGAAAATATGCTCATCGCTCAGAACGATAAGCTTCAAGGCAAAAAGGTGCTGATATCAGGAGCAGGTAATGTCTCATTACATGCTGCCGAAAAAGTGAATGCGCTAGGTGGTATGGCAATAACTGTCTCTGATTCACAAGGGACGTTGCATGATGAAAAGGGTCTTAATCAAGAAAAAATTGATTGGCTCAAAAAACAAAAGCAGCAAAACAAGCCTTTAGCAGAGTATGTTGATGTTTATGGTGGCGAGTGGCTTGCCAAACAGAAACCGTGGCAGTTTGAAGCTGATATTGCGATTCCATGCGCTACTCAAAATGAAGTCAATGAAGCTGATGCCAAATTATTGGTCGAAAATGGCGTGAAGTATGTGGTGGAAGGCGCTAATATGCCGCTCACTGCGGAAGCAATTGATTGTATCCGTTTGCACCGTGTTCATTATGCACCTGGTAAAGCTGCTAATGCGGGCGGGGTAGCAGTATCTGCGCTTGAAATGTCGCAAAACTCTGTCCGTCAATATCAAACCTTTGAGCAAGTCGATGAGCGTCTAAAAGGTATTATGAAAGATATCCACGACAGTGCTGCGAATGCTTCAGAACAATATGGTCAAACTGACAATGGGTATATCGATTATATGGCTGGTGCCAATATGGTTGGCTTCAAACGTGTGGCTGATGCGTTGGTCGCTTTTGGTATTTTGAACTAGTCTTACTTATAAGTGGTAAACAAGCCTTAGTGGTTGGTTAATATGGACAAATAGCAAAGCCCCAATCATTGAATGACTGGGGCTTTTTAATTGAGATAAATAAAGGTAGGTTGATTATATTGTGTCGCGCCATTTTCCTTGAACCATGATACCTTGGATAGGGTTTAACCCCATTTGATAGGCCAAGTCAGCAGGACGAGCAATATCCCATAGCGCTAAATCAGCATCGCAGCCCACTTCTATTCTGCCTTTGTTAGATAGTCCTAACGCCTGTGCTGCATATACTGTCGAGCCTGCCAGCACTTCTTCAGGTGTGAGGTAAAACAACGTACAACCCATATTCATCGTCAATAACAGCGACGTTAACGGTGAGGTGCCAGGGTTACAGTCAGTTGAAATTGCTATAGGAACTTGATGTTTGCGTAATGCCTCAATCGGTGGCAACTTAGTGTCACGTAACGTATAAAACGCCCCTGGCAATATCACGGCAACCGTATTGCTAGCGGCCATTTTTTTGATGTCTTCTTCTGACAAATGCTCTAGATGATCGCTCGATAGTCCTTTATATTCAGCAACTAAGGCACTACCACCTATATCGGACAGCTGCTCAGAGTGCAGTTTGACTGGTAGATCTAATGAGCGCGCGACCTCAAAGACACGTCTGATTTGCTCTGTACTAAAGGCGATATTTTCACAAAATCCATCTACTGCATCAACCAAGCCTTCTGAATGCAGAATTAGCAGCCACTCGCAGACTTGCTCAATATAGTCATCTGCACGATTTTTATACTCAGGTGACAAGGCATGAGCCGCCAAATACGTGGTACTTACATGAATGTCGTATTTTTCTCCCAGTTGACGAGCGACCGTGAGCATTTTGCGCTCCGTGTCTAAGTCGAGACCATAACCTGACTTGATTTCGATACTGGTAACGCCTTCTTTCATGAGCGCGACTAAACGTTTTTCACTTTGGGCAAATAGCGATTCAATACTGGCAGCGCGGGTAGCACTGACCGTCGCGACAATACCGCCGCCTTGTGCTGCAATATCTTGATAACTAACGCCCTGCAATCGCGCTTCGAACTCATTGCTGCGGTTGCCACCATAGACGATATGCGTGTGACAATCGATAAGCCCTGGGGTTATCCATTTACCATCCACGTCTGTGATTTGGCTAGCTTGATATTTAGGCAAATGAGCAGTGATTTGATCCTGTGTGCCAACCCAAGCGATTTTGCCATTTTTGATACCGATAGCCGCGTGAAGTAGCTGACCATATGGGTTACTATCAGCTTGATTATCGACATTATCACTTGTCTCAATGCCAAAACCATGCTGCTCTGAAAAAGTAGCAATATTGGCATTGATAATAATATGATCAAATGATGTCATAGTAGATGCATCTAGCGTTTGTTCTATAGGATTTTTCGATACGGAGTTCTTTAATTCATTCATAATATGCTCCTAATTATTGTGGAGTCAGAGACCTTTATTAAAGATCTAAGCGCTAAGTAAGTACTGCTCTACAATAGTCGCTAGTAAGCGAGCAGCGACTTTGCAGCTACGACTGTCAATATCAAAGGTAGGGTTAATCTCAGCAATGTCTGCCATTTTTACTTTGCCTGATGCCATGATGGTTTTGACCATGCGCTCAACAAAACCTAGTTCAATGCCGTAAGCGGCAGGTGCGCTCACACCTGGGACGACACTAGATGGTAAGCAGTCCATATCGATGGTTAGATATATTGTATCGACCTGATCTACAAAGCTTTTGACCCGCTCAGCAAGTGTATCCCAAGGCTGATAATGACAGTCTTCATCACTAATGACCTGTACGCCCAATTGCTCGGCACGATCGAAAAGCGCCGCCGTGTTAGAGAACCGACTGACGCCAATACAGCAATAGTGAAAAGGCTGACCATGTACATCAAGATGCTCGGCAATTTGGCGAAATGGTGTCCCAGAAGTCGCTACATCAGACTGACGGATATCAAGATGAGCATCGAAATTAATAATTCCGATAGTAGGTGCTGTGTTTGTGCTGATAGTTGCTTCGCTTGTATTTTCTAATGCCTGCCATAATCCCAGAAAGCTACCATAAGCAATGGCATGACCGCCACCAAGCCCGATAGGTAATCCGCTTTGCTTAATAATAGTACTCACTGCATCGGCATATTTGATCTGTGCTTGCTCAAGAGAACTGTCGACAAAATCATCATCGTCGTGACAATGAATGTCGCCAGCATCACCCAATAAGGTTGATAATTGACCATCAAAACGTTGTTGCAAATCAGCGATGACTGGCAGCGTAGCAAAAGCTCGACGAATCAATGGCGGGGCAGCTCTAGCACCTACGCGGCCTTGATTGCGTCTGACGCCTTGATCAGATGCAAAACCAATTAGCCCAATATTTTGAGCCTCATAAGGCTGAGCAAGCTGATACCAATAGCGGGCACGCGTAGTTTCAAATGGCTCTGCACGTCCTGTCCACTGGGTCATATCAGCAGGTGTATGGCTAATACTTGTAGTCGTTGCTGCTGTTCTCGCTATTGTCATCGCTGCTCTCCGCTTATTGATCTTTATTTAGACTCGTACCAATCGCTGCGTAGTTCTTGCCAATGTTCAGCAAGCGTACCGTCTAATACCAGCTGTTTAGCTGCTTCGATATCAGGGGCGAGGTAGCGATCTTTATCATAAAAAGTCACTTGCTCACGTAGTTTTTGATGCGCGATTGTCAAAGGCTCTGACGTATCTAGTCCGTGATGGAAGTCGATGCCTTGACCAGCAGCCAGAAGTTCAATACCAATAATGGTGGCAGTGTTTTGTGCCATTTCGTATAGGCGTCGTGCGCAATAGGTCGCCATAGACACATGGTCTTCTTGGTTAGCAGAAGTCGGGATACTATCAACGCTACCAGGATGGGCGATAGATTTGTTTTCTGACGCCAGTGCTGCGGCGGTCACATGAGCAATCATAAAGCCTGAGTTGACTCCAGCATTATCAACCAAGAATGGCGGTAAGCCACCTGATAAGGTTGCATCGATCAGTAAAGCCATACGTCGCTCAGACATAGAACCAATCTCAGCGATTGCCAAGGCTAAAATATCCGCGGCAAAAGCCACAGGCTCAGCATGGAAGTTACCACCTGATATGGCGACAGGACCATCTTCGTTATTAAAGATAAGCGGATTGTCTGTCACGGCATTGGATTCGATAAGTAGCGTTTTTCCTGCTTGGTTGATGATATCAAGACAGGCACCCATGACCTGCGGCTGACAGCGTAGGCAGTAAGGGTCTTGTACGCGATCATCTTGCTCGCCATCGTGCGAGGCGCGGATAGCACTGCCTTTGATCAGTTGACGATGCGCTTTGGCGATCTCTATCTGACCATGATGACCACGTACTTCATGAATACGGGCATCAAATGGTGAGTCTGAGCCTTTGGCCGCATCAATCGACAGTGAGCCGACGATGGTTGCTGTCTCAAGTAAATCACGCGCTAAGAAATAACCACGTAATGCTAGTGCTGTTGATACTTGTGTACCGTTGATGAGTGCAAGGCCTTCTTTGGCTGCCAGTGTAATTGGCTCAAGTCCATGCTGTGCTAGGGCGTCAGCAGCAAGGACTTTTTTGCCATCGACATAGACGTGACCTTCGCCCATCATGGCTAGTGTCATATGTGATAGTGGGGCTAAGTCACCAGAGGCACCAACTGAGCCTTTTGCCGGAATGTTTGGCGTGATTTGACTGTTGATCAAACCAAGTAAACTATCAACTACCTCGCGGCGTACACCAGAAACGCCTTGTGCTAGGCTGGCGACTTTCATCACCATAATCAGTCGTACTACGCCATCTGGTAGCGCGTCACCCGTACCTACCGAGTGAGAAACGATCAGGTTACGCTGTAGCAGCTCAAGCTGGTCATCACTGATACGTGTCTTGGCAAGTAAGCCAAAACCAGTATTGATGCCATAAGCGCTTTTGTCTCGGGCAATGATGGTGCGCACATCTTCGTGTGAGGCATCTATTGCGGCATAAGCACTCTCAGGCAATGTCAATATGACAGGCTGCTCGTAGATATCACGTAGCATTTCAAAGCTAAGCTGGCGAGGGTGTAGGGTTAGTTGTTTAATGTCATTCATAGGGGTAATCCTAGTATTGTAAGTCATATAGTCATTCCACTATAAAAGTATTACAGCGTTAACCTCGCTTGAAGTATCACGTATACATCTACACTCGGTTGCCTTGTACTACTTTTAAATTGAATCGACTATATGGGTTATATTATTTTTGTTTAGGGCGTGTCCTCATTTTAAAAATGGTGATAAAGATGAGATAAATTGCCGTCAAACGAGGAAAATAGTGCAGATAATATCGAGATGTTGACCAACTATTTGACGATGTTTGGCAAAATTTAGCTGTTTTTAGCCCATTTAGAGGACACTCGTTTGAATTGAGGACACGCCCTAGTATCTTTATTAAAATGAAGTTGTTGAAAGGTTTTTAATCAACGAAATAGCTATTATCGGGTTTGAATTTTTTAGCCAATCCAGTTGAAGTACATGGCCAGTTGTCCGAATGCTGCAGCCAATAAAATACTGAGTACCACGCGCTCGAACCAAATGATGACCATTTTACCAACAGAGATTGGAATCTCGGTCGCAAGCACGCATGGAATCATGGCTGAGAAGAACAGCACACTGCTAATGGAGATGACACCTGCCACATAGCGCGTCAATATGTCAGCATTGCTCAGTAATAATGCTGGTAAGAACATTTCAGCCAATCCTGCCGACATTCCTTTGGCAGCGACAAGTGGTTCTGGTAGGCCGCCAAGCCATGTAAATGGATAGAGAAGCAAGCCCAAGGCATCGAAAACGGGTGTATATTTTGCTAACAGTAATCCTGTTAAGCCAACAGCTATGATAGAAGGCACAATAGCGGCTGCCATCGTTAGACCGTCATGAAAGTTAGACCACAAGATTTGTTTGAGGTCAGTGGCACGGCGCGAAGTGGATAAACCTAAATCAAACGCAGCTGCTAGCCGTGTACCACCTTTATGGTCTAAAGCGGGACGTTCAACGCTATCATCAAAGAGCCTGATAGGCGGAATACGAGCAGTAATCGCAGTAACAATAAAGGTAATCACTAGCGTAGACCAAAAGAACATATTCCAAAATTCCATCAGATCAAGCGTTTTGGCAACAATAACCATAAACGCCGCTGATACAGTCGAAAACCCGGTCGCAATGATAATGGCTTCACGCGCTGAATATTGCTTTTGCAAGTACACACGATTGGTGATGAGTAAGCCAATGGAGTAGCTACCGACAAAGGAAGCTACAGCATCAATCGCTGATGAACCTGGGGTTTTCCAAATAGGTTTCATAATCGGCTGCATGAGCACACCAACCATTTCTAATAAGCCAAAGCCAACCAAGAAGGCCAATATTAGTGCCCCAAGCGGTACAATCATGCCGACTGGTAAGGCCAGTTTTTCAAACAGAAACGGCAGCATGTCCTTTTCCATCATAAAGGTAGGCGCTATGTCAGCCACATACATCACTGCCAACATCAGACCGATGATCTTGAAAGTCGTCATAATCATATGGGTGATATTTTTGCGCCATGAGCCATCGATAAATGGCTTACTCACTCCATAGAGGATGAGTAAAAATAATAGCGTCACGGACAAGGTATGCTGCTGAGTGACTAGATAGGTTGCGCCATGATCGAACAAAATCGTGCTTTTTTCACCAATGGTAAATGGCACAAAAAACATCACTAAACCGATCGTACTGAATACGATCAGCTGTATTAAAGCAATAGGGGTTGATAGCAGTTTTTTTGACGATGTCGTTGCATTTTCATCGTTCAGATCAGATGCTGTATTTTGTTCAATCATATTATCCTCCTTGATAAAACGCCGATTATGTCCTTATACCCAGCTACGGCGTATAAAGACAAGGGACAAACTATTTGATCATTGGCAGATTTAGACCATAATCTTTCGCTGTCTTAATCGCCAACTCATAACCTGCATCGGCGTGACGCATAACGCCTGAGCCGCAATCATTGACAAGTACTCGCGATAAGCGTTTGGCCGCGGCGTCCGTGCCATCCGCTACGATGACCATACCTGAATGCTGCGAATAGCCCATGCCGACACCGCCGCCATGATGTAGTGATACCCAAGTTGCGCCGCCAGCCACATTTAGCATACCGTTCAATAGCGCCCAATCAGATACCGCATCTGAGCCGTCTTTCATACTCTCTGTTTCGCGGTTTGGACTAGCGACAGAACCCGTGTCTAAGTGATCACGACCAATGACGATTGGGCCCTTTAGCTCGCCGTTTTTGACCATTTCATTAAATGCTAAGCCCGCTTTATCTCGCTCACCAAGCCCTAACCAGCAGATACGAGCAGGCAAGCCTTGGAATTGAATACGCTCTTTTGCCATATCTAACCAGCGATGAATATGTTTATTTTCAGGGAATAGCTCTTTGATTTTTTGATCAGTCTTATAGATATCTTCTGGATCACCCGATAGCGCTACCCAGCGGAAAGGGCCTTTACCTTGGCAAAATAGCGGACGAATATACGCAGGGACAAAACCTGGGAAGTTGAAGGCATCTTTGACCCCTTCATCGAAAGCGACCTGACGGATATTATTACCGTAATCAGTCGCTGGAATGTCCATCGCTTGCAAGTCTAAAATCGCTTGTACATGTACCGCACAAGATTGAGCAGCGGCTTTGATCAGTGCTGCATGTTGCTCTGAATCTTCTTGGGCGGCTTTCCATTCCTCTACCGTCCAGCCGCTTGGTAGATAGCCATTGATCAAGTCATGCGCTGAGGTTTGATCGGTGACCAAGTCAGGCTTCATACCGCCAGCATTAGCACGCTTGACCATCTCAGGCAAGATATCTGCGGCATTACCAAGTAGAGCAATAGAGACGGCTTCGCCCGCGTCCGTATGTTGTTTGATTAACTCATAAGCATGGTCAAGATCGTCTGCTTGCTTGTCGACATAACCCGTGCGCAAACGGAAATCGATACTAGACTGCTGACATTCGATGTTCAATGACGTTGCACCCGCAAAAGTTGCAGCTAGTGGCTGCGCGCCGCCCATACCGCCCAGACCAGCGGTTAAAATCCAACGACCCGCCCAGCTACCATCATAATGCTGACGACCTGCTTCCACAAAAGTCTCATACGTCCCTTGGACGATGCCTTGCGTGCCGATATAAATCCAGCTACCAGCAGTCATCTGACCGTACATAAACAGGTCTTTGCGATCGAGCTCGTTGAAGTGCTCCCACGTTGCCCAACGCGGTACAAGGTTGGAGTTAGCAATTAAGACACGCGGTGCATTCTCATGTGTTTGAAATACGCCGACTGGTTTACCAGATTGCACTAGCAACGTCTCATCATCTTCTAATTCTTTTAGTGATTCTAAGATTTGATCATAGCTTTCCCAGTTACGGGCTGCGCGTCCGATACCACCGTAGACGACCAGGCTTTTTGGGTTTTCTGCCACATCAGGATGCAGGTTGTTTTGCAGCATACGATAAGGTGCTTCGGTCAGCCAGCTTTTGCAATGTAGCGTGCTACCAGTAGGCGCAGCAATATTACGGCTCTCATCACGGCGAGTCAGCTTAGTCTCTTTGTTGGTTCCATTGTCAGTAGTCATGATCATATCCTTGTGATAGCGAATAGGGCGATAAAGTCATCAAAGTAAGTGTCTTACAGTCAGCCTAGATATTCATTGACTAAGTATTCATCTAAATTCATAAAAATATCGAATCGATAAAGCAAATTTTCTAGCACTGCTGTATATTTGTATATACAAATTATCAAAGATACTTTTTTCATGCAAGGTTTTTTTTCATGAGCTGATTATTTTTGTTATTTACTCAGTCGATTTAGATAACACCGAGTGAGTTGAAAAACGCCCTAGTCAACACTGAACGCTCAGACATTTTGACTAAGGCTTGCACGGTGGTCTCGTGATATTATGTGGTCATTCCTATTAGCAAAACTGACGGTCAAAGGCGGATATGACAAAGACGATTCCGGCGTATCAACGCATAAAAAACGCCATACTAGACAACATCCATTCTGGTAAGTGGCAAGCGGGCAACGCAATTTCGACAGAAATGGCACTGGCTGAAGAGTTTGGTGTGTCAAGGATGACAGTCAACCGTGCGCTAAAAGAGCTGAGCGAGGAGCGGGTGTTAGAGCGTCGGCAAGGGTCGGGCACGTTTGTCGCACAGCAGCAGTTCAATCATACGTTTGTTGAGGTACGCAACATCGCTGAGGATTTAAAGTCTGCCAATCGTGATTATGAGGCAAAGGTCGTCAGCAAGCGTGCTGTTACTGCTGCTATGCTCGATAATGAGCTGCGTCGTAAGTTTGGTATTAATGAAGGGGCAGTGATCGATGAGGAGTCTGTATCTGTTAACGCAAGCGTGGATACAAACGCTAGTGATGAAGCTGTCCTATATGAAGTAAAAATTATTCACTTTGCCGATGGTCAGCCTATACAGTTTGAAGAGCGTTGGGTCGATGCTAAAAAAGTGCCGAAATTCATCGATCAGGATTTTAGTGTGGTCAATACCAGTGATTACTTAATTGCCAAAAGCCCTCTAGAGAGTGGCAGCTATACCATCCGAGCATTGGCAGCCCCTGATGAGATTGCTAAGTTTTTGCAAATTGCGCCGCAGTCACCAACGCTTGTATTGCGTCGGCAGACCTATTCGGCTGGCCAAGTCGTTACCTTTGTAAAAATGTGGCATGCAGGAGATCGCTATCAGTTCTCAGGCGAGTTGTAGCAGATATAGTCAAGCCTATATAAATCCGCTACATCGTCATCCTCGCTAAGCATACTAATGTATAACTTGCACTCGGTTTCCTTGTATCGAAATTATATTGAACTGACTATAGCTTACGTATGCTCACTGATTGTGTACGTGTTTCTGTCTAAAGTGAGATACTATATCCATAAGCTGCTATTTAATAAGATGGCAATTGGCGCTAATTAAACTCGTCAGAATATTTGAACAATCGTTAAAAATTAAAATATAATATAGAAACAGTATTGAAAAATAGCCCAAATAGCCTCAAATCGGGCAACCAAAGCCGAATATCATAGAGGAGCTTATATTGTTCTTCTGTGTCGGCTTGCTCTATTTATTAGCACCGTATATTTTATTAGTGCTGTGTGTCTTATTAACATTATGCATTTTTACTTTATTCATTCACTCTTATAAGGACGTCTTATGAAACGTCGTAACCTTTTAGCCCTTGCCGCCAGTACTGTATTGCTTGCCGCTTGTGGTCAGTCTAGCACCAATGAAGCCGACACCAATGCGACAGATAGTGCTGCGACTGGTGGTTCAGATTTGCTACAACGTATCAATAATGGCGGCACGATTAACGTCGGTACCGAAGGCACCTATCCGCCATTCACTTATCATAATGAGAGCGGTCAGTTGACGGGTTATGACGTCGAAGTGACGCGTGCCGTTGCTGATAAACTAGGCGTTGATGTTGAGTTTAAAGAAACTCAGTGGGATGCGATGCTGGCAGGTCTAGACTCAAAACGTTTTGATATGGTCGCCAACCAAGTTAGTTTGACCACGCCTGAGCGTAAAGCAAAGTATGACAAAGCAATGGCTTATAGCTGGTCAGGTGCGGTTGTATTGGCACCTACTGATGACAACCGTTATAGCTCGTGGGAAGGTCTAAAAGGTCTACGTACTGCGCAATCACTTAGCAGTAACTACGGTGAGCTTGCAGAGCGTTACGGTGCAGAGATCGTTCCTGTCGATGGTATGGCGCAAGCGATTCAATTAGTAAAGCAAGATCGTGCTGACTTTACGATGAATGACAATCTGGCGGTATTGGATTATCTAAAGAAATTCCCAGATTCTGATCTTGAGATTAAACTGACTGCACCTGCTAGTGAGTTACGTGGTTCAGGCCTAGTGCTTATCAAAGGTGATGATGAAGTTGTAGCGAAACTGGATGAAGCGATGGCTGAATTGGCGGCTGAAGGCACGCTAACTAAGCTTAGTGAACAGTTCTTTGGTGCTGATATAAGTCAACAAAAATAATGTCAGTTTCTATCATGTCAGCTTCTGTAATGTCTACATCATGGTTCGCGGACTTATTGGCAGTATTGCCATTTATGAGTCCTGATCGAGCGCAGATTGTCATCTCGTCGTTTTGGCCAATGCTCAAAGGCGGTATCTATTATTCGATACCGCTGGCGTTGATCTCATTTGCGATCGGTATGGCCATTGCACTGACAGTGGCATTGATTCGTATCATTCCGCGTGCCACTTGGTTCCATGAAATCATTTATCGGCTCGCTCGTGTCTATGTGTCCGCCATTCGCGGTACACCGATGCTGGTTCAGCTGTTTATTATTTTCTATGGTCTGCCAAGTGTCGGGGTGAAGCTCGATCCCTTTCCCTCAGCGATTATCGCGTTTTCACTGAACATCGGTGCTTATGCATCTGAGACAGTGCGTGCTTCGATTTTGTCGATACCAAAAGGGCAGTGGGAAGCAGGCTCGACGGTTGGTTTGACGTATCTACAGACGTTTCGTCATGTGATTTTACCGCAGGCGCTTAGAGTGTCGGTGCCGCCGTTGTCTAATACCTTTATCAGTCTGGTAAAAGATACCTCACTTGCTTCATTGGTACTGGTCACTGAGCTGTTCAAACAAGCGCAGATTATCACAGCTCGTAACTATGAGTTTATGCTGGTCTATACCGAAGCCGCAATTATCTACTGGGGTATCTGTCTGTTCTTGACCTTTATCCAAGGCAAGCTTGAAACTAGGCTAGATCGTTATGTGGCAAAATAAGCTACGTAGTAAAATAAGTTATGGCTCAATAGACACTCGCAAATATAGACTAGCCCAACAGGAATTTTTATGATCAAAGTCACTAATATTCATAAAGCCTTCGGTGGCAATCAGGTGCTAAAAGGCATCGACTTGACCATTAATAAAGGCAAAGTAGTCGTAATATTAGGACCTTCAGGATCGGGTAAAACCACCTTTTTGCGTTGTTTAAATGCGCTAGAGATTCCTGATCAAGGTGTGATTGCTTTTGATGATGATAGCTTGAGCGTCGACTTTGCGACTAAGCCAAGCAAAAAGACGCTACTAGCTTTACAGCGTAAATCAGGTATGGTGTTTCAGTCTTATAATTTGTTTCCACATAAGACAGCCATTGAAAACTTGATGCTTGGGCCTACAGTGGTACAAGGGCAGAGCAAAGCGCAAGCCCGTGAGCAGGCATTGGTACTACTGGAGAAAGTTGGACTGTCGGACAAAGCAGATCTCTATCCGTTTCAGCTATCTGGTGGTCAACAGCAGCGTATTGGTATTGCTCGTGCGCTTGCTATTGAGCCGTCGCTATTACTGTTTGATGAGCCAACCTCTGCGCTTGATCCAGAGTTGGTACAAGATGTGCTAGAGACAATGAAGCAGCTCGCCTCCGAAGGTTGGACGATGGTCGTAGTGACTCACGAAATCAACTTTGCCCGCGACGTTGCCGATCATGTTGTACTGATTGAAGATGGTCATGTGGTTGAAGAAGGCAGTGCCAAGCAGCTGTTTGAGGACTCAAAACATCCTCGTACGCAGGCATTTTTGCAACGTATAGAGCAGTAAAAACGTCTGTTTTTGCGTAAGTAATCAAACAAAAAAGCCCCAATC
>NZ_PJBU01000100.1:0-51136 GCF_002863645.1 Psychrobacter sp. MES7-P7E
AGCAAACTTTTGTAGGTTTTTATACAGTATTTTTAGGCAAGAGTTGAAGAGTAGTAATAGACGTATGGACATACGATTATTTAGTAAGCTATCGAACTTCAATATTCCGATATGTATAAAGTGGTAAAAGTACAGAGTTCACTGGCGAGCTAACAGCAAAACAATGAGCCTATAAAATCTTGCTTTGGCTTGTGCTACACTAGCTGAGCAATATATCATTCACACAATAATAATAGGCAATACGCCATTTAAAATAAGGAACATCTACAATGTCAGAATCAAAAGCAAGCGTCATATGGCAAGAGAATAAAGCTTTTATGGGCGTGTCACCATCAGGACATAATGTACAAATCGATGCTGATAAAGAAAAAGGCTCAAGCCCAATGGAGCTGATTTTGCTAGGACTAGGTGGTTGCGCCAGTTATGATGTCGTAGAGATTTTACAAAAATCACGCCAAGCAGTGACGGATGTACGTTGTGAGCTAACCGCCCAGCGCGCTGAAACTGTACCAGCGGTCTATACTGATATTCATATGCATTTCGTTGTCACTGGTCAAGATGTCAAAGAAAAACAAGTCGAAAAAGCCATCCAGTTATCAGCAGAAAAATACTGTTCTGCCAGCCGTATGTTAGTAGCAGGTGGGGTCAATATCACCCATGATTTCGAAGTGGTTGCAGGCTAGGGACTTATATAATGATAAGTGCATTCTTTGAGTTGGTAACTGATAAAGTGGCGTCTGCCATTTTAGCCATGGTGGTAGCAAGTCTATTGCCATGGGCGGTGTCAATCGTTGCGAAAGTATCTGGTGGCTTTAGAATCAGAAATAATGCACATCCTCGCGAATTTTTTCAAAATGTGACAGGCATGGCAGCACGTGCTAATGCAGCACAACAAAACAGCTATGAAACCTTGCCAGTATTTTTGGCGGCAGTGTTGGTAGCGATGCTGTTCTTTGTACCGCAGTCGATTATCAACGTATTGGCTTGGCTGTATGTGATGATACGAATTGGTTTTTGTGTGGCATATATTACTAATTTGGCAATGTTCCGCTCTATCCTTTGGGTATTATCAATGACCTGCTGTCTAATGCTATTTTATTTAGCGATACGAGTCAGCGTCTAGGGCATGTCCTCAATTCAAAAGACAGTTATCTAAACGGATTAAAAATGGCTAAGTTTTGCCAAACAGCGTCAAATCGCTTGCTAGTATCTCGATATTATCTACGCTATTTTTCTCGTTTGACGGCAATTTATCTCATTTTTATCTCCATTTTTGAAATGAGGACACACCCTAGTAAAAATACCCGTAACCGCCAAAACGCTCAAATACAAGCAAGTGATTAATCTCGTACGCTTGCTTGTAGGGCGCTAATAATCACCGCTTTATTTTTTTCTCGTTTGATACTTTCCCACACTGTTTGTGCCTCAACATAGCCTTTGGTAAGCATGCCTAGCCATTGTTTATAACGACCGACCAATACCACATCGTTCTTTGCTTCACCTTCCAAAAACTTGATCTGATGCGCGATTAAATCTTGCCATAACAATGTAGCCGTATTCTCTACGCTGTTAGTACTTTTTTCAGTATCATTATCAACCTGTGCCACTAAATCAGGACGCGTTACTACGCCGCGACCTAACATTAAATGCTGTGTACCTGCTTGCGTCATACAGTTTTGCGCATGCTCAAAGTTCCAAATTTCTCCATTGGCAATGACTGGAATATCGAGCGCATTAAAACTCTGAATTTTGTCCCAATAGGCGGGCGGCTTATAGCCTTGGGTTTTAGTGCGTGCATGGATGGTGAGCCAATCAGTGCCGCTAGAAGCAATTGCGCCGCGAATATCATCCATGCGACTGGTATCGGTGTAGCCCAAGCGAATCTTAGCTGATACTGGTATGTGAGCGGGAACGGCTTGGCGTACGGCACTGATAATCTGATACATGGTTTCAGGTTCATCTAACAATACAGAACCACCGCGATGGCTATTTACTGTTTTTGCAGGACATCCAAAGTTGATGTCGATAGCAGGCGCACCGAGCTCACAAGCGTACGCGGCGTTTTCGGCCATAAGCTGTGCTTCGCTACCCAAAATCTGTACATGAATGGGCGTACCAGAGGCCGTTTTGGCATCATGATGTAGCTCAGGCACATATTTATAAAACACATGCGCAGGTAAGACGTGCTGAGTGATGCGAATAAACTCACTGACCGACCAATCATAAGGACACCCCAAGTCAGACGCAATTTGGGTTAAGATTTGGCGCATTAATGGATCGGTTAAGCCCTCCATAGGCGCGAGCAAACGCACGGGAGATGCAAATAACTGATTAATAGTATTTTGACGCGTTTGAAGTTGCTGGCTATTATTCATGCTGGTGATTCACTGCTAAAGGGTCGTTATAAGAGATTGAATAAAACTTGAGGCTGACAAAGGTGTAGGGTAATTAAGTATTACCAAAAATCACTTTTTTGCCCGTCTGTAATCCTGATATCAAGTCTTTAATATTATGAATATCCAAATTGCTTTGCGCACGCGTGCAAGCAACATAAAGCAAACGCAGCTCTTCTGGACTGATCTTGACTGCATTGGTTGTCACATCGTAGTAAAAATCATCATCTAGTTGTACTTTTCCCCATTCAAGCCCTTTGGCTTTATGAGCAGTAGAGATGACATAGTCAGCGTTTTCAATGCTAGTCAGACTATTGACCGCTTGGCTTAGTACATTTGTACCGTGGTCATCGACCAGTTTGACCAGTGTTTTGAGGTCGCTACCCTCATTGGTTTCGGCGTACTCTTGCACATCACCCCAATTATAAAAATAAGCCAGCTCAGGTACACCGTAAGCCGATTTACCATTTTTTAAGTTTTCGGCTGCCTGACAGAATTTGAGCATACGGTCGGTATCCGCTTGTAGCGCCACGCGATGCCCGTGTTTTAATCCTGTCAACAGTTGCGACATAGCAGCAGCATTGGTACGGCACAAAATAGCATCTTTCTTACTGTGTACCATGCCCTTATCGGTAGAGGATTGCTTGTTTGGATTACCCTTTAGCGGTACGTCTTCTTGTAGCGCTTTTAATAAGGTATTGGCCACTTCTGCAATCGGCTCGCCAAAGCGAAAAGACTGTGTCAATAATGTCTGCGGTAGCGGCAGTTTTTTCATCGCATTGACCGCACCGCGCCATTCATAAATCTGCTGGTGTGCATCGCCCACATAGATGACTTGTCTCGACTGCTGAGTCAAGATACCCATCATCAAGGGATCGGCATCTTGGGCTTCATCAAATAAGATAAAGTCCGCTGGAATACTGGGCTTAGACAACGCCCAAAGCTTGAGATAAATATCATGGCCAATACCAGCAGGGTGACGCGCATCAATCGACTGTAACCAGCGCTGCTCAACAGCGGGGTAGAGCATCTCGCGCAGCTGCTCTGCATCTGAGTCATCGAGCCAACTTGGGAAGAGTATGTGCCTTGGCGCAGGGTAGCTGGCATGCGTGCTGCAAAAATTACTTACCGCATCGCTGACGAACCGAGACAATCGTGCGGGTGTCAGCGTAATGTATTTATTAACCCCATCCATTTGTCGACGTACTTGTACAGGCTGTAGTCCTAAATCATCACCGAGACGCTTAGGTGAAAAGCGCGGCAACGACAGCTTGGCAGTAATATCACGAGCGACATGACGATAAGCTAATGAGTGAAAAGTACGACACTCTACATGCGGCGGAAACTTTGAACGAGCATCATTGGCGATCGCTTTGTTAAAGGCTAGATACAGTCCGCGGCCACGTAAGCGCTCACCGATTAGCTTGAGCGTCGTTGTCTTACCGGCGCCCGCATAAGCGACCACTTTAAACGACTTGTGATCCATCGCCATATTCAGCGCGCTCAGCTGCTCGTCAGTGGGATCGCTCATATAAGCTGGCATAGATGCGGACATAATAAAGCTACCTAAATACAAAAATTGATTAAAAATAAAAGGGGCAAAAAAAGCCACTGGGTAAACAATGGCTTATAGATGATGGTGATGCTAAAACGTGATAATAAGCAATCAGCTTACTAATGAGGCAAGAATAAAACGGTGTAATGGTAGTTTAACGCATAGCTATATGTAATCAATAACTTTATTTTAGTCTAGATTAGACTGATAAGTGTTTTATTCTTTGTCTGACGACACGAGAGTAGGACTGGGCTCTTCTTTGATCAAAATCTTCGCCAAAAACAAACCAAGCTCAAACAACAACCACATCGGAATCGCTAGCATGAGCATCGATACACCATCTGGCGGCGTGACAACGGCAGCCACAGCAAAACAGCCTACAATGATATAACGACGTTTTTCTTCTAAGCTCTGAATGGAGACAATACCTGCCAATATCAATAGCAAAGTGACAACTGGAATCTCAAACGTTAAGCCGAATACCATAAATAATTTTAAGGCAAAACTGAGATAGCTGTCGATATCCGTCATGGGTAGTACGTTTTGCGGGGCAAACATGATAAAGAACTTTAAGACCCCTTTGAGCACAATAAAGTAAGAAAAAGCCACGCCTGCATAAAACAAAAATATAGAGGATAGCAGCACTGGAATAGCGATTTTCTTTTCTTTTTTATACAGACCGGGCGCTACAAATGACCAAATTTGATAAAGAATGTAGGGCATCGCCAAAAACGCGGCTACGAATACGGTCAGACGTATCGGTGCCATAAAGTTTGACGTGATATCGGTGGCAATCATGGTCGAATTGGCGGGTAACTGTGCCACCAACGGGTCAGACAATAAGTTATATAGCTCGCGCGAATAACCGACCAAACCTAAAAATATTATCAGTACTGCCACACATATTTTGATCAAATGCCGACGCAGCTCAATCAAATGCTCGGTAATAGGCATATCAGCCAAAGGGCTTAAAATATCCTCTGATTTTTTATCTTGAGTGGTATTGGTCGTTGCTTCAGCACCTTTATTGAGGGTTTTTTGATCAATAGCTTCTTGATCAATGACATTTGGGTCAGTAACGGCGATTTTCTCTTGACGACTTTTTTTGCGCTTGAATAATGACATCAATCAGTCTCCTGCTTATGGTCAGAAGTCTGCATGTTGGCAGGACTGTTGAGTAGAGCGTCCGCTTTATAGTTTGGCACATATGGCGGCATTGGGAGCCGACGTGCTTTGTCATAAGCACCAAGTCGAAACCACATATTTTCCCATGGACGGGTAGTGATGGTCTGAACAACTGGCGCTGCCTTGGCGTTGTCACCTATATTTGCATCACCTACATTTGCATCATCCACATCGTCACCGCTGTGACCGCGCTTCGATAAGTGACCATTTTCTAATGTATCTGGCTGCTCTTCAGTGGCATAAGCATAGTCGAATGCTTTTGGCGTGGCTGGTTGCTGCTTTTGTGTGCGGTTATTTTCATGAGCTTCGTCACCCTTACTATTTTCAGCATTCGTAGATGCTTCAGAAGCTATCGAAGCAGGACTATGTGAGCTTTCAAAAGCTTTCATATTGCCGCGCATTTCAGCCATTTCACGCCTCATCTCAGCTTCGGTCTGGCGAATTTTGGCCAGTTCTTTTTGCATTTGCTGACGTGTCTCAGCCAAGTCAAGCTCAGCCTCTATTTCAGACTGCAATGTTGAGACTGTGCGGCGAATTTTGGCATACCATTGCCCAGCCGTGCGCGCTGCCTGCGGCAGTTTTTCTGGGCCCAGTACGATTAGGGCGATAACGCCAAAGAGGAGTAGTTCAGAAAACCCGATATCAAACATAATGGTCCGATGTCACTGTTTAGATGCTATACGTTATGCTTATCATCAACTTTGGTGGTTGAGCGCTCTTCAGTGTGTGCCGTTGTATCGTGGTCAAGAACCGCGTGTTTCTTAGCATGCTCTGTATTTTCATCTTTAACAGCTTCTTTAAAGCCTTTAACAGCACCGCCCAAATCTTTACCAGCATTTCTGAGTTTTGAGGTGCCAAACACGACAACGACAACTACCAATAGTATCAGCCAATGTGTAATAGAAAAACTACCCATAATGGTATCCTTGTGACTTGGTTTTGTGACCTAGTTTTGTGACTTGGTTTTCAGTCTTTATATGCCTGCTTTTAGTCTGCAAAAAGGTCTATCTAGCAAACAAAAAGCATCGACATATAATGCGAGATAAAACAGAGCTATATTATAACCTGCACTTATTACAAATAGGTGAAAGCAACAATAATCAAATAAAATAGACGTTTATTTTTTATTTAGGCTTATCTAGCGGCTTTTTCATCGATACCGGATAACCCAAAACGTCTGCCTAGCTCGTTTAACACAGCATCCGACTCTATATCAAACCATGCCAGTCCAACCAAGGTATGGAACCAGACATCGGCGACTTCATAGATTAGCTCATGACGAGCTTCATCGTAGCTTGCTTTGTCTGTACTCTCATCGCAGTTAGCAAAATCTTTGGCAGCGATGATACTCTCTGTGCTCTCCTCACCGACTTTTTCTAATATCTTATTTAATCCTTTAGCATACAGACTGGCGACATAAGAGCTGTCGGCATCGGCTTGTTTGCGCTCTGCTAATACGCTATCAAGCTGCTGTAAGACAGAAACTTTATCGACTTGTGCTTGAGCAGTAACAGATTGTGATTGAGACATATCAGTAGAATCAGTATTCGAACCAGTGTTTTCAATTTCAAGAGTTTCGCTAGTAGAGTCATGAGAATGATAAATATCTGCAGGGTCTTTTAATACTTTATCGACAGTTTGCCATACAGGCGTTTGACCTGATAAATCCAACCGCTGATAAAAGCAAGATTCACGTCCCGTATGGCAAGCAATGCCGCCAGCCTGAGTGACACTAAGCACAATCACATCTGCATCACAGTCTAGACGAATATCATGCACAGTTTGCGTATGACCTGATGACTCACCTTTATGCCACAGCTTGGCACGTGAGCGTGAAAAATAAACCGCTGTTTGGGTTTGCGCGGTTAGCTGCAATGCTTCTGCATTCATCCACGCCATCATCAAAATACGACCTGTCTGATGATCTTGAGCAATTGCAGGAATCAAACCATCATCATTAAAAGTTACGGCAGTCAGCCAAGCAGGTAAAGTCATAATGTATTTGTCGTCTTATAGGTAGAAAGTGAAAAAGAGTGATAAGCAATTATACTACTTATGATTAAAGCGGGGAGATTATCTGAAATGCTCTGCAATATGCTGACAGCTAGCAATATGATGTCAGCTAAATGCGCTATAGAGTGCAATTATGCTAAATCTAAATGAACAGCATACTATTGATAATAAGCGATTCTACAGTCTAAATAAATGCGGATACAACGCTTCTTTAATCGTATTATCAAGCTTAGTCACTTT
This sequence comes from Psychrobacter sp. MES7-P7E, assembly GCF_002863645.1. Lineage (NCBI taxonomy): Bacteria > Pseudomonadati > Pseudomonadota > Gammaproteobacteria > Moraxellales > Moraxellaceae > Psychrobacter > Psychrobacter sp. MES7-P7E. The sequence goes on from NZ_PJBU01000100.1 coordinate 7,387, forward strand.
ATTGAGGTTAAAGTCGTAACCTCTAAAATGCTGGCGCGCTTTTGCTACTATTTCGCCCGTGTGCATCCGCGTGACCTTTAGGATTATATTACCGCCATTATCATATATTGGCTCAACACCAACTTCAAATAACAGCTCTTCTCGTACGCGGATACGGCTTACAATATCTAGCTGCAATTTATCTATTATCAAGCCTTGATGGTCTGCGTTGATTTCTTTGACACCTTTAGCATATAGAAACCTTAGCCGTGCTTCGGACAATAGTGCTGTTAGAGATTCGACCGTCATGTGTTGTCCTGCGTCGGCTTCCGTATGACGCACACGCATCACTGTCTCAAAAACAAACAAGTCGTCGTCGAATACTAACTCTTGTTTTGACACACTATCTCCTAGAGTGATGGCCAAAGATTATTCTACTTATCGTGCTGTAGGTTGGCAGCATTGTTATCGTTATCATCGTTATGACTATACATTACAGCCTAAGTATTCACGGTGAAAAAGTGGGTTTTAATAGGGTTTATATGAAGATATAGCTTAGTCTCTACTAAAGCACAGCTTAGGCTGACATTCAATCTATTTGGATAAAAATCAGCCGTTTTATTAGCGTTTTTAGGAGAGCTGCTATCGCTTATTTGATGCTGATTACTTGTCTATATTGTCTACTAAAACCTCGCCAAAACTTTACTTGGCAAAACAAGGCACTATCTGCTAAAATAGCGCCTCCCACCTCGAGGCAAATAGAGGTTTAGTGGTTATTTATATAACGATTATTCAGTATGACTATTTGACGACCAGGTTCTAAAACAGAAAAAGAGGCAAATCATCATGAAAGTTAAGATGAAAACCAGAAGCGGCGCAGCTAAACGCTTCAAAAAAACAGCGAATGGCTTCAAGCGTAAGCAAGCATTCAAAAGCCATATTTTGACCAAGAAATCAGCTAAGCGTATTCGCCAATTGCGTGGTCTTAAGTTGGTGCACAAGTCTGACGAAGCAGCAGTTCGTCGTATGTGCCCATACATTTAATAGCCTACCGTCATCTATCTTTGATTGAAAATATTTGACTTTGCAATCTGACAATGATGTTTGTTATTTAACGGCATCATCACTCGCTTAACAGTGATTAAAAAATCTTGGAGTAAATTATGGCCCGTGTAAAACGTGGTGTACAGGCAAATCGCCGTCACAAAAAAATCTTAAAGCGCGCAAAAGGCTACTACGGTGCCCGTTCACGTGTTTACCGCGTAGCGGTACAAGCAGTGACCAAAGCTGGTCAATATGCTTATCGTGACCGTCGCAACAAGAAACGTACTTTCCGTCGTCTTTGGATCGCACGTATCAATGCTGGTGCACGCTTAAACGGCTTAAGCTATAGCCGCTTCATCAATGGCATGAAAAAAGCAAACATCGCAATCGATCGTCGCGTTCTAGCAGACATCGCTATGCATGATGCAGCGACTTTCACAGCATTGGTCGAAAAAGCAAAAGCGGAATTGGCCTAAATATTAACCGTCCTTTAGGTATGATGCTTTTAAATAATTATTTATAAGCAATTGTCTAAATGGATAGGACTAATATTGATTAATAGTATGATATTAATAAAAGCTACCGCTGGTCGGTGGCTTTTTTTATATTAAATTATTTTAAGCGTGCTCTATATTGAACCTTGTTGAGCAAAAATACGCTTATCATCGTCTAAATATTCAAGCCATTCTTATAACCAGCCTTTATATCAATTTTTTATATAAACATAACTGGATAAATGGTTTGCAATATTTGGTCAAATCCCTACAATTAATAGTCCGTTCAAATCAGGAATAATGCGTCTTATGACTAACCCTGCTGCCACCAACGACTTGTCGGCGCTACCGACCTTGTCTTCAGAGCTCAATGAGCTTAACGAAGCTCAGCTTACCGAATTTGCGAGTGCTGCTGAAGCTCTAATCCTACAAGTAACTGATGCGCGTACACTGCAAGATTTGCGTGTGCAATTGACTGGTAAAAAAAGTTCGTTAACGGGCTGGTCAAAGCAGATGGGCAAGCTCGATGCTGACGATAAAAAAACTTATGGCGGCTGGTTGCATCAAGTGCGTAGCCGCATTCAGCAAGCACTGACAGACCAACAGCAGCAACTAGAAGTCGCAGCGCTCAATGCCAAGTTAGAAAGCGAGAGCATTGATATTACTTTGCCTGCTCGCGGTGGTCAAAAAGGTCATCTGCATCCAGTGACCATGATTACTCAGCGTATGCAGCAGTACTTTATTCAAGCGGGCTTCAATGTCGCAACCGGCCCTGAAGTCGAGAGCGACTACTATAATTTTGAAGCGTTAAATATCCCGTCGCACCATCCTGCGCGCGCGATGCATGATACCTTTTATTTTGATGCGCATTATCTATTGCGTACGCATACTAGTCCTGTCCAGATTCGTACCATGGAAAAAAATGAGCCGCCGATTCGCATCATTTGCCCAGGTCGTGTTTATCGTAATGACTCAGACCAAACTCATTCGCCGATGTTCCATCAGCTAGAAGGCCTTATGGTCACCGAGTCGAGCACTTTTGCTGAGCTAAAAGGTTTAATCAGTGAGTTTCTAGAAGCGTTTTTTGCCAAAGAGCTGACCGTACGTTTCCGTCCGTCATTTTTCCCGTTCACTGAGCCTTCTGCAGAAGTGGATATCTTAGATGACAATGGCAAGTGGCTTGAAGTGATGGGTTGCGGCATGGTGCATCCACAGGTATTAACCAATTGCGGTATTGATAGCGATAAATATACTGGCTTTGCTTTTGGTATGGGTATCGAGCGCTTTGCGATGCTTTATTACGGTATTGATGACTTGCGCTTATTTTTCCAAAATGACGTGCGCTTCTTAAAGCAATTTGGCTAGAGTTTTCTTTATACCTATATAGTCAGTTTAAGATAATTTAGATCCAAGGAACGTGAGTGAAAGTGCTACAAATCGTAGACTGAGCGAGCCTGACATTGTATCTAATTTATATAGGATTGACTATAGCAAGCGAATTCGCCAAGCTTTACTCCAACATCTTTATTATAAAATTCTGATCCGAGATATTTATGAAAATTAGCGAACAGTGGCTACGTCAGTGGGTAAACCCTACAAATACTAGCGAACAGTTAGCCGAACAGTTGACTATGGCAGGTCTTGAAATTGATGATCGCTATGCGGTTGCCCGTGCTTTTAGCGGTGTGGTAGTCGGTGAAGTCATCAGTGTTGAGCAGCATCCTGATGCAGATAAACTACGTGTTACTCAAGTAAATATCGGCGATGTTGAGCCATTACAAATTGTCTGCGGCGCGCCTAATGTGACCGTCGGTATGAAAGCACCGGTTGCTACCGTTGGTGCGGTATTGCCAAGCGATGATAAGAAAGGGTTTAAAATCAAAAAGAGTAAGCTACGCGGTGTGGCCTCAAATGGCATGCTATGTGGCGCTTCTGAAATTGATTTAGTCGATGATATAGATGGCTTGCTTGAGTTGCCTGAAGATGCACCAATCGGTACTGATATCCGTGAATATCTAGGTCTAGATAATCAAATATTGGATATCTCTATCACCCCAAACCGTGGTGATTGCTTTAGCGTACGTGGTATCGCTCGCGAAATATCAGTCATCAACGATTTACCTGTACAAATGCCAGAAATCTCGGCCAATACTGCTGGCACTGCTGCAACGCCAGCCGTGACAGTCGATGCAAAGGAAGCGTGTCCTCGCTATCTGCTGCAGTCGATTAGCAATATTGACCGTAGCATCGATACTCCAAAATGGATGCAAGATGCGCTAGTACAGTCAGGCCTACGTTCACACAATTTCTTGGTCGATGTGACCAACTATGTGTTGATGGAGTTGGGTCAACCGTTACATGCGTTTGACGCAGACACGATCGAAGGTGATATCGTTGTACGTTTGGCACAGCCTGATGAAACCATTACTTTGCTAAATGAGCAAACTGTTACCTTGACCGGTGACGAGCTTGTGATTGCTGATGACAAAGGTGCCTTGGCACTGGCTGGCATTATGGGTGGTCAGCGTAGCAGTGTCACCGATAGCACTACCAATATCGTTGTAGAAAGTGCTTTCTTTAATCAGTTAGCTATCGCTGCGCGCGCACGCCGTTTTGGGCTGCATACGGACGCATCTCAGCGTTTTGAGCGTGGCGTCGACTTTGAATTGCCAGCATTAGCGTTGGCACGAGCTTGTGATTTAATCACCAGTATTACTGGCGGGGAAGCAGGACAAATAGTCACGGCCGAAAATCTTGAGCATTTGCCAGCACGCGCACCGATTACATTGCCAATCGCGAAAGTTAGCGATGTCATTGGGATTGATATTGAGCCATCTGAGATGGTACGTATCTTGACCCAACTGGGTTTTGACGTAGAGCAGCAAAGCGATTCACTGATTTGTAAGCCGCCATCTTACCGTTTTGATATGAGTATCCGCGAGGATTTAATCGAAGAGATTGCTCGTATCTATGGCTATGACAATATTCCAAGCGTCCTGCCACATTTGCAAGTCAGCATGGATTATGATGATACTGCAGATTTAACCCATGAAATGAAGCTATCATTAGTCGACAACGGCTATATGGAAGCGATTAGCTTTAGCTTTAGTGATGCAAAACTAGAAGCATTGCTTGATGACGAAGCGCTAGGGGAGGTGTTGGCACTGGCAAACCCTATCTCTAGTGATTTGGCGGTTATGCGTCGTACCTTGCTATCGAGCCTATTACCTTGCGTGCAATATAACTTGAATCGTCAACAGCCACGTGTACGTTTCTTTGAAACGGGTCTTAGCTTTGTTGGACAAAGTGTTAGTGACTTAGTACAAACGCCAAGTATTGCTTTCGTCGCAGTTGGTGATATATGGAGCGAGCAAGCTTATCAAAACCGTGCGTTAGATTTTTATGACCTAAAGCATGACATTGAGCAGCTATTACCAGCACAAATCGATAGCGCACGTATCCGCTACGAGCGTAGTACGCTAAGCTTCCTGCATCCAGGACAAAGCGCTGAGTTGTATATTGATGATGTATATATTGGTTGGTTGGGTCAGTTGCATCCAAATACTGCTAAGCAATTAGATCTGCCGAATACATGGGTCGCTCAATTGTCACTGGCACCGCTATTGACGATTGCACGTGAGCAGCATGCTATCACAACACCAAGCAAGTTCCCGCAGGTACGCCGTGATATTGCTATCTTGGTAGACAGTGACATCAGTTTGCAGACGCTAGAGACAACCGTGCGAGCTGCAGCAGGTAATATGCTGACTGATCTTTGGTTATTTGATGTTTATCAAGGTGACAAAGTACCAGCAGGCCAGCGCTCACTAGCGTTTGCACTGATATGGCAAGACAGTACGCAAACGTTGTCTGACGAAGCTGTTAAGGCTGCTACAGATAAAGTGGTACAAGCGCTAACTGGCCAGCATTCTGTACAGCTGCGCGACAGCTAACATTTAGTAAGTATTATACCCAATGCTCTGTAGTCTTTTTACCATGAGGCTACGGAGCATTGCTATTCATAGAATAAGTTAAGTAGTTATTAATAAAGGATTTTAATGAAGACTTTGTTAAAAAACGGTCAAAAAACCTTTATAATAGCTAGCCTTAACCCTCATACCGCTAAACCATGATATTCGACATCACGACATAGCATAGGAGTCGTACTGTGAGCACCTTAACCAAATCTGACATGATTGAGCATTTGATGAGTCACCTAAACCTAACACGCCAAGAAGGCCGCTGTCTGGTGGAGAACTTTTTTGATGAGCTGTCAGAGAGTTTGATTGATGGCAAAGAGGTCAAGTTTTCAGGCTTTGGCAACTTTGAGCTTAAAGATAAAAACAGCCGTCCAGGCCGTAACCCGAAAACAGGGGAGCCTGTTGCAGTATCTGCACGCCGTGTGGTTACTTTTAAGACAGGGCAAAAATTTCGTCAGAAGGTTGACGAGCGTTTGTTTGATAGCTAATACTTAGTTTGGCACTGCGCTGAACGATAGTGTGTCTGTTTTATCGTGAGTTTATAAGAATGCTAGTGCGTATTTGCACTTAGTTATTTTTGCGTACATCTATATATTTCGATATTGCAGCACGCATCTTATATTAGAGTTATCTATAAAGTAGAATCCTACTAAATTCATAAATGATAGACATAAAAAAAGAGAGCATAGGCTCTCTTTTTTTTACTACAGTTTATCTATTGTATGAACAATAAATTACTGAGCTTCTTCAACTACTACTTCGTCAGAAGCTTCAACAGCAGCAGTATCAGTTTCGCTAGCTACGTCTACGCTAGTGGTATCGCCGTCTACAGGAACTTCAGCGTCCATTTCGTCAGTAGCAGTTGCAGCTTGTGCATCAGCGATGTCAGCTTCAGCGCCAGCAACAGCAGCGTCAGCATCAGCAGTCATTTCGCCTTCAGCAGCAGCTTCGTTTAGCTCTTCAGAAGCGTCTTGCACTTCTTCTTGCGCGTCAGATAAATCTTCAGCAGCGTTTTCTTTGCTGCTATCACAGGCAGTAAGGCCCATAGTTGCAGTCATGATACCAGCTAGAGCAAGTAATTTAAGTTTCATATGGTTTTCTCCGGAAAAATGAAATGAGCAGTAGCAGCAACAAAGGTCGAAATCCGAGATTTCTTCAGAATTCAACTAGTCTTAGTCGCAGCTACTCAGCTTCCACGCATTCTATAGGTTTTCTAAGTAAATAGAAATAGCCTGTACAATTAAGTAACAATAAAATTTAAAATAATATTTTACTTTCTCTATCCGATATACTTTTTAATACAAGAGGCTAGATTAATCGACGTATAATCAATGACATCAGAGGGATTAAGACCTCTTTTGGTTCTCATTTTTTGTCTCGAATTTTCGATATTAGCCCCGTTTTTATGGGTGAGAATTGAATTAAATAGTCCGATTATGGTCCTATATTACATAAATCCTAGTTAAGTTAGCAATTTTATGGGTTTCTACTTGCTTTTAGGATAGTAGACTAGGTCATAGCGTGGATTAACCAGCCAAATAACATATAACATAAGTAAAGATTAATAGAAGTAGTGGTTAATAGAGATAGTGGTTAGTAGAAATAACGAATCAATCTATATTTGAGGAATAGAATTATGAAATGGCAAGGTAGACGAGGTAGCTCGAATGTGCGCTCTAGCACAGGTGGCGGTAAGATGCTCGGCGGTGGTATTGGCGGTATTATTATCGCTGGTATTTTATGGTTGGTATTTGGGGTAAACCCAATGACCGCATTACAGACAGGTCAGGCGGTCACAGGTGGTGGCAGTGAATCATCTACTGAGCTGGCAACCAGCACAGACCGAGACACGCAATTTGTGAAAGTTGTACTAGCAGATACAGAAGAAGTCTGGCATCAAATCTTTAATGAAGCTGGTAGTACTTATCAAGAACCGTCATTGATTTTGTTTAATGGTCAGGTCAGCTCAGCATGTGGTAGTGCTAGCTCTGCAACCGGTCCATTTTATTGTCCAGGGGATCAGACTGTTTATTTGGATACGTCATTCTTTGTAGAGATGCGTCAGAATCTTGGTATTTCAGGCGATCAGCAAGGCTCTGGTGGTGAAGAGAACCAAGGCAAGGCTGGCGATTTCGCACAGGCCTACGTGATAGCGCATGAGGTCGGTCATCATGTTCAGACGCTACTGGGCATTAGCCAACAGGTCAATGAAGCTCGTCAGCAAGTGACCCAAGCACAGTCCAATAAGCTATCAGTATTGCAAGAGTTGCAAGCGGATTGTTTTGCTGGTGTATGGGCACAGCGCAATCAAGAGCGTGTACAGTTTTTAGAAGCTGGAGATCTTGATGAAGCGGTGAATGCAGCTAGTCAAATTGGTGATGATCGTCTAGCGAAAGCGAGTGGTGGTGCAGTAGTGCCCGATAACTTTACTCATGGTACCAGTCAACAACGTGTCGAATGGTTCACCCGTGGTCTAGAAAGCGGTAATGTACAATCTTGCGATACGTTCAGCGGTGCACTTTAATGGCCATATGTATTAATAACTGTGTATTTGACTAATGATGTATTTCTAATACTAATGTTTTTGATTATAAGTCTAGCGCATGGACTTATAATCAAAATTAAGACATAAAAAAGTCTGCAACGAATTGCAGGCTTTTTTATCATCTTTTATCTGATATTACTCAATCAATTGTCAAATAATATCAGCGTAGAAAGATTTAGTTGTTGTCAAGAACATAACCACCAGCACCGCCAATCGCTGCACCAGCCAATGCGCCACGAGCGATATCTTTGCTGTCGCCTTTGCTTCTAATAAGAGCACCAGCTGCTGCGCCAGCGGTAGCACCTTTAGCTGTATTGCTCATACCGCTATAAGAGTTACAACCAGTCATGATTAGGGCTGAGCTAGTAATTGCAGTCATTGCGATCGTTTTAGCAAATTTCATATTATCACCTATTAAGTCATCAAGTTTAAAATACAATACCTTTAACATACTATAGTCTAATCCAAATAAAACCGATACAATCTTATTAACAATTGCATTTAATGAAATAAACGATGACTTATTCAATAGACTATCGCAAACAGGTACTTTCTAGCATCACTGATGGTATGACCATACGAGAAGCTGCGCTATTTTATGGACTTAGCACCAGCACCATTCACAGCTGGCAGAAGAAATTAGCGCCTAAAACAACCAGAAATAAAGCACCGACTAAAATACCTGATGACGCATTGATTGAAGACGTAAAAAGATACCCAGATGATTATAACTATGAAAGAGCTCGTCGCTTGAACTGTAGTAAAACGGGCATCTTTAATGCTTTAAAGCGTCTTGGTATCAGTCAAAAAAAAGACCTTGGAACATCCAAAAGCGTGTCCGATAAAAAGAGCGATATTCCAGAGTAGGCTTGATCGCTTTACGCAGCAAGGCTATCCCATTGTCTATATGGATGAAAGCGGCTTTGAGGCTGAAACCATTCGTTCTCATGGCTATGCACCGATTGGTAAACCCTGTATCGATAGCTACAACTGGCAAGCTTCGAGACGTACTAATGTCATCGGAGCTCTCTATGAAAAAATGCTATTTGCGCTTGAGTACGTTGAGCAGAATATCAATAGCAATATATTTTATGATTGGTGTAAGTTCACACTTATTCCAAGTCTTAAAACCAAGTGCGTGATTGTCATGGATAATGCTCGGTTTCATAAGAGTAAGCGTATTCAAAAGCTACTTAATAGACATGGTCATCGTATTTTATGGCTGCCGCCGTACAGCCCTGATCTAAACCCTATCGAGAAAAAATGGGCACAGGCTAAGTTTCTACGCCAAGGATGGATGGAGAATAATCTACCTAAACTGTTTCATGATATGGGCTGTATCGATTTTATAAAGACTTAACTATATGTCCATGATATTTTCAAGTATATTCCTACTGTCTGTCATAATAGTCGGTTACTAATAATATAGTCGTAGTAAAAGCGCTAAACTTTGCAAACGAGATGTAAGCGATGTTGCCGTACTGTATCATCAGCAACGCATGTGAGCGACAGTGCAGATTACGTCCTAATGGGTTTAACCATTAATATTTTGATGCTGTCATAAAAAAGACTACCTATAGGTAGTCTTAATATCAAATCGAAGCTGAATATGTCTAGCAAACTAACTAAGAATTAGTTTTGTGATTTACGCTTCATTTGCTCAAAGAATTCATCATTGGTTTTCGCTTCTTTTAGGCGGTCCAACAAGAATTCAGTGGCTTGTACGCCATCCATCGGTTGAAGCAGTTTGCGTAAAATCCATACTTTACGCAGCTTGTCTTCGTCCAATAGACGCTCTTCGCGGCGTGTACCAGATTTTTTGATATTAATCGCAGGGAATACACGTTTCTCAGCCAAGTCACGCTCAAGCGTAATCTCTTGGTTACCCGTTCCCTTAAATTCTTCAAAAATAACGCTATCCATCTTACTACCAGTATCAATCAATGCACTGGCAATAATAGTCAAACTACCACCTTCTTCCACGTTACGCGCAGCACCAAAGAAACGTTTTGGACGTTCTAGAGCATTGGCATCCAGACCACCCGTCAACACTTTACCTGACGATGGAATAACCGTGTTATAAGCACGTGCTAGACGCGTAATTGAATCAAGTAAAATCACCACGTCTTGCTTATGTTCAACCAAACGCTTGGCTTTTTCGATGACCATTTCAGCCACTTGTACGTGACGCTGTGGCGGCTCATCAAAAGTAGAAGCAACCACTTCACCGCGTACTGTACGCACCATCTCGGTGACTTCTTCTGGACGTTCATCAATCAATAATACGATTAAATAGCATTCAGGATTATTACGAGTGATTGATTGTGCGATGGTCTGTAGCAACATCGTTTTACCCGCTTTTGGCGGTGCAACGATGATAGAACGCTGACCTTTACCAATCGGAGCGATTAGATCGATGATACGACCAGTCAAATCTTCAGTGGTTCCGTTACCAAGCTCAAGTTTTAAATGCTCAGTTGGGAATAGAGGCGTCAGGTTCTCAAAGATAAGCTTATGACGTGAGCGATCTGGCGTATCAAAGTTGATTTCGCCAACTTTTAATAACGCAAAATAACGCTCAGAATCTTTTGGTGGACGAATCGTACCAGCGATACTGTCACCAGTTTTTAGACTGAAACGGCGAATCTGGCTTGGGCTGACATAAATATCATCAGGACCGGCTAAATATGAGCCTTCTGATGAGCGCAAAAATCCAAAACCATCAGGAAGAACCTCAAGTACGCCGTCACCATAAATGGCTTCACCGTTACGCGCATGGGTTTTTAGAATAGCAAAGATAATGTCCTGTTTACGGCTACGCGCCATATTATCAAGACCCATTTCTTTGGCGATAGCCAATAGCTCAGCGATTGATTTTTTCTTTAATTCTGTAAGATTCATAGATAGGTCATTAGCAATTGATCAGATGAGAGATGCCATTAGCAGCACAAGTCACGACAGTGATTAAAATAACGGTAATATGATGATATGGGTGTGTGCACAGCGCTGTAGTTTATGTAGTTTTGGTTTTATATGTCTGCTTATGTACGCATTGCCATCATTGGAGGCAAGGTAATAAGAAATAAGGATAAAAAAGGCTACATAAGAGTCTGCGTCAAAAACTCAATATCAGTAATTGCGTTTAGTCATTTTGTTCAGCAATGGTGTTTATAATGACGATTGTGTTTTTGTTGATAAACACGAGGAGAATAGCGACAAGATACTTAGGAAAACAGTTGGTTTTCTCTTGTCAGCAGACTATACGGTCTTCACAATAGCGTTGTCAATAAATTTTGCCAAAAAAGTCATATTATCGAGTTTTTTGCACAAAAAACAAGCAAAAAAGCCACTATCTTAGTCAGATAATGGCTTTCTCGGTTATTCTATTTTACCCGCTCAAGGTAACCTAGAGCGAGCAAATGTAGCTTATAAATGCTTGTCTAGTACTTTAGCCAACTCAGCTTTTGGCTGTAGGCCCATTACTGAATCAACTTTTTCGCCGTCTTTGAACACAAATAGCGTTGGGATGTTACGAATACCAAAACGGCTAGCCGCTTGTGGGTTGTTGTCTACGTCTACTTTAACGATTTTAACTTTACCTTGGTACTCAGTCGCTAGATCTTCTAAAATAGGAGCAATGGCTTTACAAGGACCACACCATGGTGCCCAGAAGTCTACTAGTACAGGTACGTCTGATTGTAGAACGTCTTGATCAAAGTCTGTGTCGGTAGTATGTACAATAAGGTCTGACATAATTTTATCTCTCTTGTTTTATTACTTCTATCACCACTCATCAACCTATATATTGGTTTAATAATAAATCAGTTGGTGGTCAAAGAATTGTTTAGAAGGGGTGAAAATGTGCCATTATATTAACATGTTTGCCCTAATTTGACAGATACAGGCTGGTTAAATTGTTTAACAACTAGTATTAGCACAATAAATCGAAACGGTGCAGCACAAGAGTGTCTAATCTGTTATTCAATACGATTATCCTTATCAAAGTATGTATCTCAGTGCGATATAAGTCGTATTTTATACCTCATTTACATAGTAGCTAGTGATTAGCAGCTAGCGATATTAATAACGTTAAAAATCAGTCAAAGTTTTGCCATTTTATCCGAATAACCGTTGTTCCTAAAATGGCTGTCGTGCCAAATATAGCTATCGTGTCTAAAAGACTAGCCACCAAAAATCCTTATCTTAAAACCAATTTACATAAGTAGTTAAATTTATGCCTTTTACTGATGAAGAAGTTAATGCCCTCAATGACCAAGAAAGCGCTTATCCGCTTGAGTTCTTTAAAAATTTTGCGCAAGAAATTACGGTTTACGAAGACGATGATATTTGGGTAGTTGATAAACCTGCAGGCCTATTGAGCGTCGATGGCAAGACACTCAAAGTCAGTCTGCTTGCTCGTCTTGAGCGTGCCAATCCAGCTGTCAAACTGATTCACCGTTTAGATATGGATACCTCGGGACTGCTTATTTTTGCAAAAAATGCAGCAGCGCAAACCAATATCAGTAAGCAATTCATCGAGCGTTTACCGCAAAAGAAATACCAAGCACGTGTCTTTGGTGAGTGGGAGCAGGTCGGCGCAACTGGTGAGATATCAGTGCCAGTACGCTATGAGCCAAGTACCAAACCGCGTCATATCGTCGACCACGACTGGTCAAAGCATGCACTGACGTTATATGAAGTTGTGGCTCATGAAACCTGTAGTGGTGAGGCAGTCACTCGGGTTATGCTAAAGCCAGTCACGGGCCGTAGCCATCAGCTACGCGTACATATGGTGCATGTTAATCATGTGATGATTGGCGATCCTATTTATGCTGAAGGTGCCGCACTAGAGATAGCTCCAAGGCTCAACTTACATGCACAGCAATTGCGTTTAAAGCATCCAGTACTGGGTGCTTGGATGGACTGGGAGAGTCCTTGCCCATTTTAAGAGTTAGATTTTACCGCTTGCTGTTAATAGATGCGATAAACAGCGGCTCTAAAGCCAGCTATAAAATGCCAGTCATGTAAATACAAGGATGAAAGTATGCTTGATATCACCACGACCAAACAGGCTATCAAAAACCGCTTTAAAGGTAACAAGTCAAAGACAGATAAAGTAGCCGACTATGAAGTATTGATCATCGGTGCGGGTATTGCAGGTATTGGTATGGCTTGCCGTTTACAGCAACAGCAGCATAAAGGCCTATTCGGTCATAAAGCTCCCAAAAAGCAAAAGCAGGTAAATTCGACTAATAAGCATAAACCTCCACAGCGCTTTGCTATCTTAGAAAAGCGTGCTGATTTGGGTGGTACATGGGATTTATTTACCTATCCGGGGATTCGCTCTGACTCTGACGCACTTACCTTTGGCTATAATTTTAGGCCGTGGCTTGATTATAGAATGCTTGCAGCAGGCGATGATATCAAACGCTATATCGTCGATACGGCACGCGAGTTTGGGGTGACCGAACATATTCATTATCGGCATGAAGTTCAGCAGATATCATGGTCTAGTGAGGATCAACAGTGGTCAGCAACCATCAAAAACTATGCAAACGGTGAGAGGTTTGTTAAAACTGCCAAGTTTATCGTAGGTGCCACTGGTTATTATGATTATGAGCAAGGCTATCGCCCTCATTTTGATGGAGAAGAGAATTTCCACGGTCAAATCGTTCATCCGCAGCACTGGAATAATCTAGACTATAATGATAAAAAAGTCGTCGTTATTGGTAGTGGTGCCACAGCGATGACATTGCTACCTGCGCTAGTAGACAAAGACAGTAATCAGTGTGCGCGTCATGTCACGATGCTACAGCGTACGCCGACCTATGTGGCAAGCGTGCCGGGTGATGACCATGCTATTGACTGGTTATCAGGCAAGTTTTCACCATTATCAAAAGAGCAGGCCTATACGCTACTGCGTGCGCGTAATGTGCTGAGGCAGCAAGGCCTGTACAAAGTTGCGACTCATGCACCCAAGGTGATGAAGGCAGTCTTAAGAAGTGGGGTGAAAAAAGAGTTAAAAGGTAGCGACGTCGACAGCAAGCATTTTATGCCTGACTATAATCCATGGGATCAACGAGTATGTGCGGTGCCTGACGGTGATTTATTCAAAGCCCTGCAGGACAAACGCGCAACAGTAGTGACCGATCAAATCGGCCACTTTACGGCAACGGGAATTATGCTGCAATCTGGCCAGCATCTCGACGCTGATATCATCGTTACTGCGACTGGCTTAAAGCTACAGATGTTGGGTGGGGCCGCGGTATATATCGACGGTCAGGCCGTCGATATCGGCACGCGTATGACTTATAAGGCAGTCATGATAGAAGGCATACCTAATATGGCTGCACTGTTTGGCTATACCAATGCCTCATGGACACTAAAAATCGATTTGGCTTGTCAGTATGTAGTGAGGCTACTGGGGTATATGCATAAGAACCGTTATCAAGTCGCCATGCCACAAGCACAGACTGCAGATATGACAGCCTGTGCTCAAGTAGATACCGTAATGGGTTCGCTATCGTCTGGATATGTCAGACGCGGCAAAGACGAGCTACCTAAGCAAGGCGATCGCTATCCTTGGTTCGTGACCAACAACTATCTAAGCGATCGAATCATGCTTAAGTATCGCAAGATAAAAGACGACTGGTTACGATTTAGCCGTTAGCGTCTTGGTAATTATTGATGATGGTTGTCGATGAAATCGGCCACTTGCTTACTTAACATCTGCCACAAGGTCTCCTGAGCGCTTTTGCTGCCCCATGCATTGTGCGGACTAAAGATAACACGCGGATGGTCGCTGATACTGAGCAAAGGGTCATTATCAGCGATCGGTTCTTGTTCAAACACATCGCTAGCATAGCCGATGATTTGCTCACTATTAATCGCGTCAGTTAATGCTTGGCTATCAACGATGCCGCCACGTGCGACGTTGACGATGAGCGGTTGTTTGTCCATTTTCGCCAGAGTATCTTTATTAATAAGATGCTCAGTTTGTTCATTCAATGGACAGTGTAGGCTGATCACATCCGCACGCGCTAGCACTTCATCAAACTCGGTATAGTCGTCGCTGCGTGGCTCACGTCCTTGGTGCTCTGCCCACAGTACGGTCATACCAAAGGCACGAGCGATTTCGGTTACGCGCTTGCCGATAGTGCCGATACCAATAATACCTAGCGTCTTATCTTCCAAATCTATCAGCGGAATATCCAGCAGGCAAAAATTGCCGTTTGCCAGCCACGTGCCATCAGCGACTTTCTGATGATAATGAATACCAGCACGCATCGCTGTCAGCATGAGCATAAATGTGTGTTCGGGAACGCTTTTGACCGCATAACCAGCGACATTGAACAGCGCGACACCGTGCTTATCGCAAGCGGCTTGATCGACGTTATTCATGCCAGTGGCAGTCAGTTGGATCAGCTTAAGTTTCGGCAATTGCTCTATCACCTCTGCACCAATCTGGACTTTATTGGTAATAATAATGTCAGCATCTTTGCAACGTTCAATGATGACAGCTGTGTCTTTTGGCGTGTCGTTATAAGTGATGTAGTCGCTCACACCCCTTGGTGCAGGCAGGTCAATACCTTCAGAAAAAGTACCTTTGTCTAAAAAAACGGCTTGCATGGCTAGTCCTTACTTATTGTTGTCTTATAGATAATCAGCGAATAAATGGCTATCGCATGAATCCTTATCGACTTAATGTAGCACGTTGGTATTTTTAGTCAAAAACGAATTGGCCAAATATCGATCGAATAGATATAAGCTGCTGATAAAATAGGATAATCTGTATTATTTAATAATAGTGTACTGGTCTGACATAGTATCGATTAAATAACTTATAAAATCATAGCTATCGCAAGCTGCCTCTTGAAAATTCAACTTAACGCACTCATCTACCCGCTAACGTTATATAATGGTGTGACTGAGCTGCTGGCTCTACTAAGATTACGACATTTATTTTGCGTCTATTGACGATTTATGTTCTTTGTAATCTTACCGCTATCACAATCTACCATTGCTATCTAAATTTCATTATCTGAGTACAAAAGACATCGCCTTATGACTATCTCTATTGCTTCATTGCACAGTACTGAATTCGCCGTTGGTCAACGTTATTTATCTGATACGGAGTCTGAGCTTGGCTTAGGTGTGGTCATCGATGTTGACGACCGATGTGTGCATATTTTATTTCCGCAAAGTGAAGAGACACGCGTCTACGCA
Source organism: Psychrobacter sp. MES7-P7E (assembly GCF_002863645.1). Taxonomy (NCBI): domain Bacteria; kingdom Pseudomonadati; phylum Pseudomonadota; class Gammaproteobacteria; order Moraxellales; family Moraxellaceae; genus Psychrobacter; species Psychrobacter sp. MES7-P7E. Next base: position 23,655 of record NZ_PJBU01000100.1, read on the forward strand.
AAAAACTCTGCGCCATTATCGCGCGTGGTGTTTAAAGTGGGCGATAGCATCTACGATCAAGATGGCAAAAGCTATACGGTCAATGCTGTTGATGAGGTGATGGGCGTACTTAAATATGGTGTCGATGAGCACGAGCGCGGCATCATGGAAACCCGTCTTGCTGCCAATATCACGTTGGCCAAGCCGCTTGAGCGCTTGCTTGCTGGCCGTATTGAACGTGGTGACTGGTATGAGCTGCGCCAAGACATCTTGCGCATGCAGTCAGCGCTAGCAGGCCATCCACTAAAAGGCCTAATGGGTGCACGTGTCGATATCATCGAGCATCAGCTATATATCGCACATGAAGTTGGCAAGCGTATCGCGCCGCGTGTACTATTGGCTGATGAAGTTGGCCTTGGTAAAACCATCGAAGCGGGCATGATTATTCATCAGCAGTTGCTAACAGGCAAAGCTGAGCGTGTATTGATTTTAGTACCCGATAGTTTGCAGTATCAATGGATGATTGAGCTGCGTCGTCGCTTTAACCTAAACTTTGCATTGTTTGATCTAGTACGTACTGCGGCTATCAAAGAACACGATCCTGAACAAAACGTCTTCGCCACTGAGCAATGTATCATTGGTGGTATGGATCTATTGCTCGATCACCCAGACTTATATGACCAAGCGATGGATGCAGGGTTTGATTTATTGGTCGTTGATGAAGCGCATCATCTGCATTGGGATGAAGCACAGGGCGGCAATGATAAGTATGACTTGATTGCAGATTTCGCAGAAGAAACGCCAGGCGTGATGCTATTGACAGCAACGCCAGAGCAGCTTGGGGCGCAAAGTCACTTTGCCCGTTTGCGTCTACTTGATCCAGATCGCTTTGATGATTTGGATGAGTTTATCGATGGTCAAGAAGCTTTTGCAGAAACAGCAGCAGTTGCTGGCGTCTTAATAGAAGAAAAGCCATTGAATGAAGGTCAAATCGCTGCTTTAAGTAGCCTACTAGACATTAGTATTGAAGAGCTATCCTCAATCAATGAAGATGAAAAACTACGAACGCATGCACTAAATGAGCTGTTAGATCGTCATGGTACAGGTCGTATTTTGTTCCGTAATACTCGTGAGAGTGTCAAAGGATTCTATGGCCGTAGTAGTCAGCCATATCCATTGCCACTTCCTGAAGCATGGAAAGACAGCTATCAAACCAATGGCAAGTTGCGTGAGCAGCTATGGGGCGAAGAAAACCAACCAGACGGTGGCTGGCTAGAAGATGATCCACGTGTTTCTTGGTTGATTGATATCTTACGCGGTGAGCTTAAGCATCAAAAAGTGCTATTAATCGCTCGTAGTGGGGCGACGGTAGAGAGTTTAGAGGCGGTATTGCGTCTGCATGCAGGCATTAAGACAGCTATCTTTACTGAGCAGATGACTTTGCTTGAGCGTGACCAAGCGGCCGCATTCTTTGCAGATAGTGAAGGTGCTCAGATACTACTGTGTTCAGAAATTGGTTCAGAAGGTCGTAACTTCCAGTTTGCAAGCCAGTTAATACTATGGGATCTGCCTGCTAACCCAGATACCTTAGAGCAGCGTATCGGCCGTCTAGATCGTATCGGTCAGACGCAGCAAATTATGCTACATGTACCTTATGTACAAGGTACAGCGCAAGAGCGTCTGTATCAGTGGTATAACGATGCGCTGAACATGTTCAATCAGATATCGCCAACGGCACAAAGCGTACAAGAGCAATATATTCAAGAGCTTAAGCCAATGCTTGAGGGTGCTGATACCGCTGAAAACAATGTCATCTTGCAAGACATTATTGACGAGGCGCTACAGACACGTTTGGGACTAGAAGCACAGCTACAAGCTGGTCGTGATCGTCTGTTAGAGTACAACTCATGTCGTCCGCGTGTCGCAGGTCGTATCGCCGATGCTATGCGTGACTTCGATGGTAATAATTTGCTGCCGCACTTTATTGAGCGTTTCTTTGCATCTGCCAATATTGATCACAACATCCAACGTGATGGCTCGTGGGTGATCGCACCGATCGATAGCACCGAGATCAGTGACTATATTGATGGTTTACCACTTGGTGATGAAGACGGTATGACGTTGACCTTCGAGCGTGAGCAAGCGCTTCAGCGTGAAGATATCGAATTCATCACTCATGAGCATCCATTGATGCGGGCAATTTATGAGCTAGCGAGCACCAGCACGTTTGGTAACACCACGGTTGCCATGCTAAAAAGTGCCGCGGTTCCGCAAGGTATGGTACTGCTAGAGGTGAACTTCCGTGTTGAAGCAATCGCGCCAAAAGTGCTTAATTTGCCAGCGACTTTGTCCACACAAAATATCCGTGTCTTTATCAGTGAGCAGGGCAGTGATTTATCGGCTCGTATCAGTGCTGAGATGATTATGCCGCACGTTGAGCGATTGGATAAAAACCGTGCTCGCCAAGTCATTAAAGTACGCGGCGATGTGATTGAGCAGCGTTATTACGAAGCTGAAGACATTGCTCGTCAGCAGATTGCTGAGATTGGTGAGCAAGCAAGTAGCCGCTTTAGCCAGCAGTGGTCACGTGAAATCAAGCGTCTAAAACACCTACAGACGATCAATCCAAACGTACGCCCTGAAGAGATTGAGCGTCTAGAGCAGCTTAAAGCTCAAGGTGAGCAAGCACTTGGTAACTTGTCATTAGTACCGGATTCTATTCGCGTACTCGTAGCAGTTAAGCCATAAACATCGGCGTATTTGTCAAAAACGAGGTGTTATTATACATCTCGTTTTTTTATGGTTGAGATTGCTTTTTTTGCTCTTTAATTGCGATTTGTCTGGCAAAAACTGACAAGCAATACTTATGAGTAAGCCGACAGTAACTAGTCAAAGCCACCAATATTGGGTAAGATGTTTACCTTTTCTATAGAAAATAAATATTCGGTGATAACATCGCTAACGATGTCTGTATGCTTATTTTAAGGTCTCCTTCAACAGATCTTAACAAGTGATCTCGCATTATTTTACATTCAAATATGATGGCTATATGGCATCAATATCATCAGATGCTGAGCGTTTTTGATAAAAATAAGGAAACATATCGTCATGTCCGATAATCTACAACTGATTGATGAGCTGCTGGCTACTATCGCGCTTATTGAAGTTACCCCTGATGTGTTTGAGGGTAAAAGCCATGACTATGTGGGCAGTCGTATATTTGGTGGGCAAGTGCTCGCTCAAGCGATTATGGCAGCGGCGCATACATTAGATCAAGACAAACCTTGTCACTCACTGCATGGGTATTTTTTGCGTGGTGGCGATATCAACCAACCGGTGATATACCAAGTCCGTCGATTGCGTGATGGTCGTAGCTTGTCTGCACGTGAAGTCACGGCTATCCAGTACAAAGAAGTACGTGGTAAGCCGCCTGTTGAGCAAGTGATATTTTCAATGATTGCCTCGTTTTCACCGATGGAAGATGGGCTTGAGTATCAAGAAGATATGCCTGTCTATCCACCGCCAGAAGACTTGCTGACAGAGCAAGATCTAAAAGAAGAGAATGTCGGAAAAGTGCCAGAAGCGCTAAAAGCAAGATTTATGCGCCGCCGTCATGTCGAGATTAAGCCAGTGAAGCCGCGTAATCCGATTAGCCCAGAACCAATGAAACCTAAGCAAGCAAACTGGCTACGTATTCGTGAATTGGGTAATCAGCCAGTGGCCATTCAACAAGCACTATTGGCATTTTCGTCAGACTTTTATTTGGTTGGTACAGGGCTAATGTCACATGGTGTTAGCTTTATGACCAGTGGTCTGCAAGCTGCCAGTATTGACCATTCAATGCATTTCCATCGTGATTTTGACTTGAATAAATGGATGCTGTATGACATGTGGAGTGATACCACGTCTAATGCGAAAGGGTTGAACCATGGTCAGTTTTGGCAAGATGGCAAACTGGTCGCTACCGTGCAACAAGAAGGACTCATGCGTTTACGTGTGCCAAAATCTTAGAGTTATTTAAACCCAGTTATCTTTATGTTTGAATAAAAAAAGCGACTCACTATTAATAGTGAGTCGCTTTTCTATTGCAACTTTTTACTCTAAGATCTTAACCATCGCGCGAGGCAGTCCTAGGCTGTCTTGCGCTTTTTGTTCGGTTAACCATTTAAAGTCAATTTCAGCCGCTGCTAATTTTTGATTTAGCTCAGTTACCTGCGTCGCGTCAATCGTCAATTTACGCGGGGTCAAATACCAGTGAAAATGCGTCAGCGAATGCTTGATAGGGACGTCATCGAGCAAGGTATTGCTGACTGATTTTGCCACCAGTTCATTTTTTATCAGCCATTCATTAATGATTTGCTCAGCGGTAGTAAACTCTGCTTCGTATACTTTTTCATTACTACGTACGTCATTTGGCATATTCGATAGTTTGTCATCGTTAGCTAGTGTCTTTTTAACGGTAGCCTTGTTATTAGTTTTACCATCAACTTTTTCCACAAACTGTAAAGGCAAGCTCCATAATCCACCCCAGATTCCGTTGTCAGGGCGCTGTAGCCATAGTATGTCATCGTCGACACTTTCAATTAGCAATGCATTACTAAATTTACTAGGTTTGGGCTGCTTTCTGGCTTTGACGGGATAATCAGTCTCGCGCCCCTCAGCATGGGCTAGGCAGTCTTCTTTTAATGGGCATAATAGGCAGGCAGGCTTGCTACGGGTACATAATGTCGCGCCCATATCCATCATGGCTTGCGCAAATAGTCCTGAGTTCTCTGTCGGTGTTAGTCGCTCTGCTAATGCCCATAAATCTTTGGTGGTAGCAGATTTAGTAATATCGCCATCAATTGCCGCCCAACGTGTCAGCACTCGTTTGACATTGCCATCACAGATAACGCCATAATGATGCAGTCCCATCGCCATAATTGCACCCGCAGTCGATGGCCCAACGCCCGAAATCGCTTCCCATCCTGCTAGTGTCTGCGGAAACTCGCCCGTTTCATCGATGATCTCTACCAACTGCTTAGCACCTTTATGCAAATTACGCGCGCGTGCATAGTAGCCAAGCCCTGCCCAATGCTCTGCTACGGTATCCCATTCTGCTGCGGCCAAATCCTGCACGGTCGGAAACGATGCCATAAAACGTGCAAAGTAGGGCAGTACAGTGGTCACTTGTGTTTGCTGAAGCATCACTTCAGATAACCAAACGATATAAGGGTTGGGCGTATCGGTTTGATGCTGTTGCCAAGGTAAATCATGGCGACCATTTTCGGCAAACCAATCTAGTAGGCGTGAGGCGAAGGAGTTTAGAGCAGTAGGTGATTGAGAGAATTGAGTAGGCAAAAGCATTCCTTGTAAGTTGAACAGGGATATATAGGATTTGGAGTTACGACGGGTAAGCGAGAAGGTAAATAGTTAAAATCATTTACCAGTATATGAGGCTTAATTGTTTATAAATAAAGGGGATAGATAGTATCATTATAGAGAAGTAAAAGTTTATCGATAGACACTGTCTAAAGTCTCACCCAATTCATTTTTCCACTCAATCCATCCGTTGGTTGAACGTCCTGATACTAGTGCGCTAGCTCCACTAGGAGTCTTAAATAAATGGTTTTCAGTGAGTTTATAACTTTTATCGTTTACGGCTACGAGTTTGCCGCTACTGAGCAGACTCTCTTTTAATTTAGTCACAAATGGCGGAGCTGATGATGTCTGTGTTTGTCGTATGAGAGAGCCTGCCAATATTACGAAGCCATCGTCGTCATAATACCCTTTAGCATGACCATCTTTTACCTTGTAGTAAAACAGGGATGGAATAGGTTTCGATGGAGCTTCATCGATTATTTGAGCGACTTTAGCAATGGTGGAATTAGTCGTTTTGTTTTCGTAAGTCTTGTTGGTATGAAGGCTATCATGAATAGCCAAGGATTCGAAAATAGGCTGTCCCAAGGTGGATAGTAAAACGTCAAGGGTGTGGAATAATTCCTCGCAATCAGCCTTTAATGGGTCAGGTGTATGCGGTTTATTACCATTATTTCCATTTTTTAGTTCGTAACGACCCACCTCAATGGCAGTTGCGATAGCTTTATGTTCCATATATAGCGCATGGGTTTGTGTCATAGAGTTATTGGTTGAGAGCATGACAAAAGCCCGTGTCCAGAAATCTTTGTCATCATGTTGATTAAGACGTCTTTTAAGATCGCCAGTTTGTCCAACATAGAGTAACGGCTTCTCTATACTATCGGTATCACCAATCAAAAAATACAAACCAACTTGATTGGCATCGGGCATCGCAAAAAAGTCGTCAATGTGGATACGTGGGATTTCAATCAATCTTACTGTGCGCGTAGTCATCTCTGCCAAACGCAACCCACGAGGGTTACCTTTTGGCAGATAAATTTGAATGGTTTTAGCTGATGGTATTAAAGGATTCATAGTAGCTTATATTATTGGATGTCTACTTCCGATTCTTCCGCGTTTTCAAACGACGTAAGCGTTTTTCTTCCTCTTTCGCCTTTTTCTTCTCTTCAGCAGCGAGTCGTTGTTCAGCGACGACGATTTCTTCCGCTTCAGTCATTGCTGGTGTTTCTAGCGTGATGCGACCAATCTTTGCGCTACGCAGCTCGTTAATCAGAATCTCAGACATACGGTAAGTATCGACTTGGTTGCCCGCGCGTACACAGCCGCGATTACGCCCAGCCACTTCAAAAAACTCCCAATCAGTCTTTGGCAGCTCTTCAATTTTGTAGCGAGTTTTTAGCAGCTCAGGATAGGCTTGCATTAGATACTCAGCGGTATAGCTGGCTACATCAGCGAAGTCAAAAGCAGTATCACGAATACCGCCTGTCGCTGCTAAACGATAACCAGAGTTTTCGTTTTCAACTTTTGGCCATAGCATACCAGGTGTGTCATAGAGCATGATGTCATCGTCGAGCTTAATTAGCTGCTGCGATTTGGTCACGGCTGGCTCATCGCCTGTCTTCGCCACAGCGCGTCCTGCTAGCGTATTGATCAGCGTTGATTTACCAACGTTTGGAATACCCATAATCATCGCTTTGATTTGGCGACCAGTCCCGACTTTATTGGGTACGAGATGCTTACAGATAGCGATAATACGTTTTACATCATTGGCTTTTTCAGTATCGCACGCAATGGCTTTGACCCCATCTTGCTGCTCGAGATAATCCATCCATGCTTGAGTCAACTCAGGATCGGCAAGGTCAGCTTTGTTCAGGATTTTGATAACAGGTTTTTCACCGCGTAGTGCTGCGACCATTGGGTTTTCACTACTATAAGGAATACGCGCATCGATGACCTCGATGACCAAATCCATCTGCGGCATGACTTCTTTGATTTCGTTACGGGCTTTGTTCATATGCCCAGGGAACCACTGAATACTTGCTCTCTTATCCATCTGCTTTCATAACCTTTTATAAAAAATGCTAAAAGTAAAACGATCAACGTTTACTTTCTAATGGTGTCCAGTTTACTACAGAACCACCTTGCTCACGGCACAATTTCACCCAACCAGTTTTGTCATCACGCTTGATTTGGGTTTTCTGTTTCCTCATGCGCGGGTGGTAATGGGGCAAGGTAACCAATTAATAGTATTAAACTGCCTGCGCCAAGGAAGGATATGACTCGCCAAATTGCCTCAGTCTGTGACAAATCTACCAAGACCAGCTTGAGTACGACGATACCTAATAATCCAATACCCATAAACCAAAGCGCGCGTTGCCAGTAGCGACTCGCCATGATGGTGGCGACCAATGCCAAGAGCGTCCATAGAATCGTTAGTCCAGTTTGTACTTGCTCACTCTTCCATGCGCCGCCCTGAGCACCGTCCCAAAGTGGTGTACCGATAAAGGCGTGTAGCGTTCTGACCAACATGCTGGAGATTAACCAAAAACTGATTAGTCCCAATATGATTAGCAAATTCTCAGTGGTGAATATGCGCTTAGATTTAGCAGCTGCACTCGAATCGATGACGGTTTCATTGCGACGGCGTTGGCTGATGTAATACAGACTAAAACCAACCGATAGTGTCAGCCACGATGTGATGTCGTATAGGTTAAATAATGGAAAATAAGACATTCCCCAAATCACACCGTCATAATACCAATTAGTAAGCACAACCCACAGTAAAGCAACGGGAGCAAAAATGGCAGCGCATCCTAATAGTGCCTGTCGCCAATCAAACCAATACAGTAGACCGTGTTCTGAAACTTTATTAGTTGAGATGCTTTCTTTAGTTTGACTGAGATAACGATGATTGAACCATAACCCAAATAATATGAGTGTCGCTGAAAACAAGAAAGCCATCACGCCATCAGAGTCTGGTAGGCCATAATGCGCAGCGGCAGCGATAAGTAAGATGCCCGTACCTAGCCAACTTGCAGCAGTATAGCGTGAGGTATTGTTGTTATCGGACAATGTATCAAATAATGTATCAGACCATGTTTTTAGCCATAGCTGCCCCATGACCAACCAACCGATTATTAAGCCTACAAACACCAACCATTCCGCTGTTGCCCATGTTAAATTTCGCTCAAACTTTTGGGGCAGTTGCAGTACTAGCATGAAGTAGAACAGGGCTAATAATCCATGACTAAGCTGTCTGATTTCCGCCCACGGACGATAGCGATTGATGACCCAATAAGCAATCAAGCTGATGAGTGCTGCCAGTGCAATTACCGTCGTGCTTGATTGCCAGATATCAAACCAATGATGTAAATCAAGCATTAGTACTTGTAGCACCCAAGCCATCGCAGTCAATGTCAAAAATTTGATGAATCTAGGGCTATGCCAAACAAATTTGAATACGCGGCTCTGACTATTGATTGAGGTCAGCCATTGCTGCGCCGCTTGCGTACTGACACCCAGCGCACGGGCATAGCTGGTCAATACATCTGATGTACCGTCCAATGTTTGTGATTGTATTACTGAGGATTGTGATTGTATGACCGAGGATTTTGTAGTGCCTTTATTGTTAAGGCTATTAAGTTTGTTACTACTATCTAAGCTATTAAGCAGCACAACTGGGGAGTTGCTAGCGCGTAATATAAAGACGGTCGCTAGATAACTGAGCGCTGAAATACTAAAGGCTAAAACGGGATAGTCTACGATAGAGAATATCGCTGTCGTCACTAGCATACCAATACTAACGAGCTGTAATAGCAAGCCGAATAACACAGACCACGACCGCAGCGAGCGTCGTCCAAACCATACTAGCGCCAATCCTTGTACTGACCAGCCAAAAGCAATCCATTCAGCATCTAGCGCCAGCGGAATAACGAGCGCAAAAAATCCTAACCCTAATGCCAGCATGCCTTCGGTGATTAAAGCATAGCGTCTACTGCGCTGGATAAACAACCAGCCCATCCCAAGATAAACCATAGCCAAAATGGCACTGGTAATCGTAAGTGCGTTAGAGATGTCGTTTAGTAAGGCAGAAAACAAACCAAAAGCCAGTAGCGGTACTGAAAATAGTAAGCCCGTGTCAATAGGGAATACATAGGAGCTGCCTATATGGGCTCTGTCCAAGTGTTTTGTGTCATCTGTATTGTCAGCATGACTGAGGTCTTTTTCGTTTAGCGCGTTATAGGTGATGATTTGCTGCGCATAACGAATGACGACAAATAAATAAAGTAGCCAGTGTAAGGTTACTAATGCTACCAATGCCCAGCGCTGCGTTTCAATGACGGCGCTCAGGTTTTCGCTGATACCCCAATAGTATGCCAAGCCAAATGTCACAGTCACACCGAATAGATTTAATGTTTTCCACGGTCGATAATGAGCAATCACGGCAATTGTGACATTTAACAGTAAATAGTAGCTGAATAAGGTGACCAAGCTACCAGTATCTTCACTGGTCAAAATCGGTGCAAAAAATCCACCCGATAATGCCAATAATGCCAATGGGAAGGCGTTTTGACGTACGGCGAGCGCAATAGTGACGGCAGACAATAACCCAAGCCCGATAAAGCTTGGGATACTAGGAATGATTTCATAAACACTGTAAGCAAAAAAGGTGCTTAGATAAGCAATTGCTAAGCCTGCGCCTTGTAGCGTAATCCCATATGAAAAGCGTTTTGCCGTTAGCTTTAATCCAAGCGCTGCCAATGCTAACCCTGTAACGCCGACTGCTATCAACTTCGTGGCAATAGAAATCTCGATATATTCGCTTAATAAGCGAAGCAGGAGCACCACACCTACCAGCAGCACCAGTACGCCGACTCGCACGACTAAATTTCCACCGAAAAACCAGTTTTTGATTGAATGAATCAGTGAGGTCACAATAGGTAATGATCGTTCATCCGGCCCAATCGGCGCCGTATTTTTCGTATTTATCGAGGCGTTATCGTCTACAGGTTTATCGTCATAGACGTTTGATGCTGCATGTATGGTTGAGTTTGAAGCAACGGTAGGAAGCGGTGGTGGTGATACAGGCAGCCGATTATCTGGAGAAGAGTGTTGTGAGTTGAAAGTTGTTTCTTTATCATCGTGGTCTTTAGCGTCACTGTCTTGAGGGATTTTGTCTTTAGAAACATTGTTTTTAAGATCATTATCGTTAGTAGTAGTGTTGCGTGCGTAATTGCTTTTATCGATTAAAGGTGCAGACGAAGGCGTCATACTACGATGTCTTTGCTGCTCAAGCTCAGCTTGTAGATTCGTTACATCACGGCGTAGATGCTCCATTTTTCGAGCTATCCTAGTATATAGCGCGACCACTACAATCAATAAAATCGTAAAAGCCAGCCAGCCCAACTGGGTCACCATTAGATACAACATCTTCGTCACTCAATCCAGTTTATAGTAAAGTGATAATGACGTGATTTGATAAGAAGCACAAGACTACTCTGATTACTGGGCTAAAAGACAAATGCTAGAATGACACTCAAAATAAAAGGGCAGCTTAATAATTAAGCTACCCTTTTTAATAGTCTTTATACCAAATCATTTCTTATGCTAAATTGGCTTTCATAAACTCAATCATATTTTCCCAGCTTTGTTTAGCAGCGGCTTCATTGTAGCCAAGATCTACTTCATTTTTAGCTGCACGCTCATCGGCATGCGGGTTGGTAAAGCCATGTTTGGCATTGTCATAGACGTCGATAGTGTAGTCAACATCGGCTGCATCTAGCTCTGATTTTAGACCTTCGATAGCATCCATTGATACCATTGAGTCATCACGGCCATGAGCGACCAACACTTTTGCTGCAAAGTTTTTGTCTGCTGGCTGCTTTGGCGTTGGGTTACCATGGAACGTAGCAACCGCTTTTAGTGGCATGCCTTCGCGAGCTATATCTAGTACAACTTTACCACCGAAGCAGTAACCGATTGCGCCTAGGTTGTCACCATCGACTGATAACTGATCGCTGAAATCATTCAAAATTAAGCGGCAGCGTGCCATTAGCATGTCTTGATCGGCCAGTACTTGCTCCATCCACATGTTTGCCTGCGCCGCATCGGTAGTTAGTTTGCCTTCACCGTAAACGTCCATAGCGACAGCCGCATAACCTGCCTCTGCCAAACGCTCAACCACTGATTTCGGATGATCGACCACGCCCCACCATTCCGGTGCAACCAAAATACCTGCTGCTGGATTTTCATCTGAAGCGTTTTCTGGTAGTGCTACATAACTGATAAGTTCTACACCATTCTCGGTAGTACTGATTAATTCAAAAGTCTTAATTGACATATTATTGTCCTTTTTTATGTTGTGAGTTTTAATTATTCGTCATTGTGATGGTTCGTTTTTCTAACTCGTACTACCTTAACGCCCATGTCTAGCAAAAACAGCTATAATACTGTAACGCTCTTTATCAAAATGCTACTGCGACTTTATGACTATAAATTTGTTAAACAAAAATAATGACCAATCAGACTTAAACTTAGGTCTCGATGCAGCGGCCACGCCTGCGCAATCGGTGAGTTTGTTCCCTGATAGTACCGATGTCGATTCTGCTGATTCTGACTCTAAGTATGAGTCTGAGCCACTACGTCCGCAGTTTTGGTCGCGATTTGCGTTAACAGAACTAAATCATAGCGAATGGGAAGCGCTGTGCGATGGTTGCGGCAGTTGCTGCTTGATTAAGTATATCGATGAAGATGAAAGTGGCAATGTAGATGAGGAGCTGGTCGAATATACCGATGTCACCTGCCAGTTGATGGACTGCGCGACGGGATATTGCAGTCACTATGCAACGCGTCAAGAGCACGTGCCAGACTGTATTCAGCTGACTATGGACAACTTACCCAAGATGATGTGGCTACCATCGCACTGCGCTTATAAGCGTTTATATAAAGGGCAGGGCTTACCAAGTTGGCATTTATTATTGACTGGGGATGCTGTGGTAACACAACAACAAATGCGAGCGGCCAACGTGGGCGTCGCCGGTCGCTGTGTCACGGAAATCGGTATGTCTGATGAAGAGATGGAAACGCGGGTGGTTAACTGGGTTAACCCTTAGTCTACAGTTAGTTAGATGCCTGAGCAGTAGATTTGGCCTTTGCTTCAGCACTGGCTTGCGAGTTAGCCAATGCTGGTATCGGAATATCTTGACGAATCTGCTGTGAGAATTTACGGCTGTTTTTATCTCTATTGGTATCAGACTGTGAGTTGACTTGATTATCAAAGCCTTTTGCTTTTGGGTTGATATGAGTGCGCTCATACCACGTATTCATTGACCAAGGCTGGTTGTTCTTTTCGGGAGCAGCATCCAACATGCCTACATCATATAGATAGTTCGGTAACCAACCAGAGACCCAAATTCGATAATCCCATGGCAAACGATCGCCACTGACGATACGCGCCATATAAAAGATAATATTGGTACAGTTGCTGATTAATGTATTGTACCAAGCAGGTTTAGCGTTCAAATCATCAGCCGCAGTCAGATAAGACTCAAATAGTGATTTGACTTCATGCTGTTGCAAATTGCTAATAGGAAACAGATAAACCTGCTCGCCGCGCGCATTGCTGCGAGTGTAGATAATATCGCGCTCTTCTGCGGCAATCAGGCTCAGCTCATAACGTCGAAAAAAGCCAGCAAGCGCTGAAAAAGACTCGCCGTCTTCTTTACGAATTTCAAATGAGAAGGCAAGTGGTCTATCATCTTCAAATCGAAAGCTAACTAAGGTATGAGCGATTAGCGGTCCCATCCAATAAGAGTTGGTCACATCAACGCCGGATAACTTAGACAAATCAATCGTACGGGTATCCCAATGTTCAATGGCGTCTTCTTCAGTTTGCCAATCAAAGTTACGAACATTGGTTAAGGTAATTAAGTCAGGGTTAGTCGCATCGCGCTCATAGGAGACTCGCTGGTCGACTTCAGCCATCCATTCTCGATCTTGTTTCGGTTCGATAGACAAAAACCAACCTAGACCCACGAGCCAAACAGCGCCATATATACCGATAAGCAGCTTAGTTGCTGTGCCTTTGCTAATTGATTTTTTATTAGATAGTGAGTCACTGTGCAATACTCTTGTGACGACATTCCAATAACGTGTACTTAGCAGCGCAGCTAATATGCCTACAATTGCTATTGTCGCAAGCCAAGTTAATACTGAGCTGACGCCGTATTGATACCAAATCGCGAGTAATAACCATAGCGCTGATAACAATAACGTAACGGCAATTAAAAAAGTCACAAGACGCTGGTGCCATGTAGGCTTTGGGTGTTTGCTATCTGATGGGCTGTTTTTTGATGTTTCGCGTTTTAAGTCAAGACTCTCTAAACCACGGCTCTCTAAGCCACGACTGTCTGACAGTCGACTGCGTGAACGCGACGAGAGTAAGCGAGAAAAAACGGAACGTAGCGACATAGGGTTTGCTTTGATAAATAAAGGCTTTGACCATAGCAAAGTTTATAACACGCTGACAATACAATTTGAGTGAATTTGTCGTTGAATGTCGGTGAGCCTTGCGATAAAGTGAAGCTAATTTGTACTAGCAAATTTGTTATTCATGCAGTAATTAATAACAAACTAGCTGTTTTATTTGCTACTTTTATCCCCATCTAGGCTCTACTTGTTTTTTTATTGAGTATTGTTCGTTTTTCTATTGAATACTATTCTGATTTTTATTAACTAAAGAGGTTAAATCACACCACCATGTCTGACGACACTCCCAGCCCGAGTAGTTGGTCGATGCGCGGCTTAAAACGCTGGCTATCGACCGCCCCCGAAACCCGTGATGAATTGATTCGTCTGGTACAAGACTCGCGCCAGTTTTTAGAGCCTGATACTGTCGATATGCTAGAAGGCGTGCTAGATTTGCCTGCGACACAAGTCCGCGAAATCATGACGCCGCGTCCGCAAGTAATTGGTCTGCACGAGAGCACCAGTCTTGCTGAAGTGATGGACATCATTCTTGAGACCACCCATTCGCGCTATCCTGTTTTTGACAGTCAAGATGATGATGCCGTCATCGGTATCTTATTGGCAAAAGACTTGATTCCGATTCTGGTACATATGGTTCGCAACCAAGAAGACAAAATTGACAGTAAGCGTCTTAGAGACTTGGTGCGCCAGCCGTTATATATCAGTGAAACGGCTCGTTCTGATACCTTGCTACGCTCATTGCAGCGTACCCAAGTACACATGGCGATTGTCGTTGATGAGTTTGGTAACTTTGGTGGTGTCGTCACCATGGAAGACTTGTTGGAAGAAATCGTTGGCGACATCGTCGATGAGCATGATGACTTTGATGAAGACAGCGATATCAATAACATCGTTCCTGATCCAGAAAAACCAAATACATGGCGTGTCCAAGCGTCTACAGTAATTGAAGACTGTAATGATGAGCTGGGTAGCCGTTTTGACGATACCGATGTCGATACGATGGGCGGTCTGGTCATGCAAGCACTTGGCTTCGTTGGTGATCTAGAAGGCGAGAGCGTCGTGATAGATGATTGGAAAATTACCATTACCGATGTAGAAGGTCGATTTATCCAAAATCTAGAGCTGACCAAAACCAATGCTGAGCAACAGATATTGATAGGCAGCCACTAGCTTGCTTATAGTGTCACGATAATTGGTCAATGAAAAAAACTTGTTAGCAAATGCCATAAAAAACACGATGAAAAATCGTGTTTTTTGCTTTCTGCCTTTTGGTCTTTAGAATGAGGTTTTAGCTACGCAAATTTACCCACTTGCAGGTTTTGACTGGTATCATGGGTGGGTTTTATTTGTGGCCCTGCATAAAGCATTGTGCAGTCAGGTTTTGCGTGAGTGTTATCTCATCGCTTAGCTGAGAAATTTTAGTAAATATGGTTTTGGATAACTGCTATGCGTCTGTCTACTGTTGATTTGCAAAAACGTCTGAACCCCGATAAGCCAAAAGGTTTACACATGGGACTGACGGTACTAATAGCTTGGCTGGCAGGGGCCGCTTTTATACTCTCGCTCGCGCCTTATGGTATTTGGCCAGTTGCCTTGGTATCGCCTGCTATTTTGTACGCGTTATTGGTACCAGCGATGACAGGTCGCCGCGCCTTTCTAATTGGTCAAGCGTACGGTACAGGGCTGTGGTGTGTTGGCGCTTTTTGGCTATACACTTCGATACACGTTTATGGCGATACGCCCGCATGGCTTGCGCTGATTATGATTGCGCTCATGGGTTTAGGCATGGGACTATTCCATGGCTTTTTGGCGCTCATCTTTAATCGTGTGGTCGGCAAGCAGCCGTTATCTTTTGCCGCCTTGTGGATACTTCAAGAGTGGATGAAAACGTGGCTATTTACTGGTTTTCCTTGGCTATTCGTTGGTTATGCGTTTACTGAGCAGTATTGGCTGTCTTCGCTAGCACCTGTAGCTGGCGTCTTTGCGGTTTCTTTTGTAGCGGTATTATTGGCTGCCAGTATCGTTGAGCTATTGCGTCGCCGCGGTGGCTATATGATTCCATCGATAGCATTGCTTATCATTAGTAGCACGCTATGGTTGATCAATCCGCAGTGGACCAAACCAAAAGGAACCCCTGATCTATCGGTATCTTTGATTCAGGGTAATATCCCGCAAGATCTAAAATGGCTCACCGAATATCAGATTGAAACGTTAAAAATCTATGCAACGTTGACTCGTGACGAGTGGGGACGTGACATCGTGCTGTGGCCTGAATCTTCGATTCCTATGTTTCAGACAGAAGCTGTGGGTTTTATCAGTGAAATGGTCGCGATGGCCAAAGAGACTGACACGACATGGGTGACAGGTATTCCTTATAAGGATGAAGCAGCGTTTGATGCCAGTACAGATAAATATCCGCCGTTCTACAATAGCGTGGTAGCGCTAGGGGCACAGGCAGAAGGGCTGTATAAAAAGCAACGTCTGGTGCCATTTGGGGAATATATTCCATTCCAAGGCGTGCTCGATATTTTGCCTAATCTAGCAGGTAGCCAAGATATCATGAGCTATAGTCGCGGCAGTGATCAGCAGTCGCCGCTGCGTGTTCGAGGGCACAACCTAGGTGCAGCCATCTGCTACGAAGTAGCGTACCCAGATACCACGCGTAAAAACGCGATTGGCACAGATTTCCTATTAACCATTTCAAACGATGCGTGGTTTGGTACGTCGGCAGGCCCGCTACAGCATCTACAAATGGTACAGATGCGTGCGTTAGAAAATGGTCGCTGGTTTATGCGTGCGACCAACACAGGTGTGACAGCTATTATCGACCATAAAGGTCGTATCGTAGAGCGTGCACCGCAGTTTGAGCGTACTGTATTGCGCGGCGATATTCAGGCACGAGTTGGCAACACGCCATTCATGCGTTTTGGTCAATATCCTATTTTGTTTATCATGGCACTGTTGCTGATACTTAGCTATTTGGGTAAACGTACTAAGTCTCCAGTACGTTTGGTTAAGTAATATTATTAAGTAAGATGTGTCGATAGCGAATAATAGATAACTGATTAAGTGGTTAGCTGTCACAAGTGCCAAAAATGAATAGTTAAATTATGGATAATAAACCCTTTAAATACTTAAGGGTTTTCACAAATCAGTATAAATTGCGATATAATAGGTCAATATTTCAAATATTTTGTGCAAGGTGGATAAGGTATGTCAGAAGGTATCGTTAATAACAATCCAAAAAAAGAGCTGTTATTCGCTTTAGGTGGCATTGCCATGTTCCTAGGTATTGTCTTACTTATTGGTGTTTCTGCATTTTTGCGTCCAGCAGGCGAGCATATCACTGCTGAGACGACTGAAGCGTCGGCTGCGGCAGATGAAGCAGAAGCCACTGCTACTGAAGAAGAAGCGGCTCCAACCGATGCAGAAGCTGCAACAACAGCAGAGGCGTCAGATGCTACAGCGCCTGAAACTGCAGCAGATGCAACACCAGCGGCAGATGCAGATAGTGCAGTCGTTACTGCGGAAGCAGGTACAGCGACTGCCTCTGGCACTGTAAACCAAGCCGCTGTTGCTGATGCTGATTTGACAGCTGAGCAAGCGGATGGTGACTTAGAGGCTGGTGAAGCTACTGAAGAGACCGCAGCACAGTAAGCTGTAGTATGACTGTGTAAATGATCTAAAATAGTGCTACTTAATTATAAAATGAGTCTTATTATGAAGTCTCTATCAACAGTGCTATAAGCATAATGATACAGTTCTAAATAGTCATAAAAAGAGCCCGTTCTCAACCATTGAGAGCGGGCTTTTTTTTATGAGTATTTGTGTAATTTTTGACCAACTTTTTCTTTACTTGATTATAACCAAGTGAAACAATGTTCCGCCTATATGACCGTCCATCTGGATAATCAGGGGTTTGGTCATTACAAATATGATCTTTAAAGGAATAAAGTTATGGGCACAGAAACAAATTCGGGGGCTAGTGCAGCAGAGTTAGAAGCTCTAGACAATGGCTTTATGGGACATCCTGCGCCCTTACGCTCATTGTTTTTTACCGAAATGTGGGAGCGGTTCTCCTATTATAGTATTCGTCCACTATTGGTTTTATTTATGGTGGCAACAGTGAGCAGTGGCGGTTTTGGCTTTAGTGAAGTCACCGCTTCTGCTATTTATGGTATTTTTGCGGGTTCGTTATACTTAGCAGCAGTACCAGGTGGCTGGTTAGCAGATAACTGGCTAGGTCAAGAGCGTGCGCTGTGGTGGGGTAGTATCATTATTGCCCTTGGTCACTTGTGTATCGCGCTTTCAGCGATGTTTGGCATGACGCTGTTCTTTGTTGGTTTAATCTGTATTGTCTTGGGCTCAGGGTTATTTAAGACCTGTATCTCAGTGATGGTTGGTGCCTTGTACCCGAAAGGCGACTCTCGCCGTGATGGCGGTTTCACCTTATTTTATATGGGGATCAATATCGGTGCGTTATTAGCGGCACTTATCGTCGGCGTATTCAAAGAAAAAGGCATGTGGCATGTCGGCTTTGGCGTTGGTGGTTTGGGTATGCTGGTCTCATTACTGATCTATCGTTTTGTCGCGCAAAAGAACTTAACGCGTTATGCACGCGCCAAAGGTATTTCTGCTGAGTGGGAAAAATCTAACGACCATTACAAAAACATCGGTCGCTGGGTTGGTGGTTTCGTTGCGTTGCTAGTAGCCGCAGTGCTACTAGTGTCTACTGGCATGATATCGTTTAATCCTGAGATGGTTGCAGAGTATATGACGTATATCATTGCTGCGGTCGTCATCTTGTATTTCGCTATTATGTTTATCTCACCGCGATTGGATAAGACGGACAAACTACGCTTATTAATTTGCTTTGTTTTAATCATTGGCTCGACGCTATTTTGGTCAAGTTTTGAGCAGCAGCCAACATCTTTTAACTTATTTGCCGATCGTTATACCGATCTGAATGTTTTAGGATTTGAGATACCGAGTATCTGGTTCCAGTCATTGAACCCACTATTTATTTTAATATTGGCACCTATCGTTAGTATTATCTGGGTCAAGCTTGGTAACCGCGGTCTTGAGCCTAGCAGTATGGCTAAGTTTGCACTCGGTATGCTACTGGCAGCCGCAGGTTTCGCCTTGATGATTTTCGCCTCAAAAAGCATTTTAGCGCCTGGTGCTGGCTTGGCATCGCCACTATGGTTGGTTGGTAGTTTATTATTATTGACGCTAGGTGAGTTAGCATTAAGCCCAGTTGGTTTGTCTGCCATGACTAAATTGGCGCCAGAAGGTATGCAAGGTCAAATGATGGGACTGTTCTTTGCTTCTATCGCTATGGGTAACTTGGTTGCAGCTTTCTTTGGTGGGCATGTATCTGCTGATAAAATCGAAGGCTTACCAGGTCTGTTCACAACCATGACCATCTTCTTGGTAGTGACCGCTGTACTATTATTGATACTAGCAAAACCTATCAATAAAATGCTTAAAGAAAGCGAGCGTGAGAAACAACTGGCCAAGCAATAAGATAGTCTGATGTACATTTGTGAATAATAACAGCACAAGTGACATATGATGAGACGTGTTACCATTACTGGTAGCACGTTTTATTGTTTTAGTTAGTGAGATATTTGGCACAAGCCATTGAAAGCTTGCTATCTGCCCAAACATCTAATGATAGGGCACTGTGAACCCCAGTGACGCAATATTAATCTCAATTTTTTATTCTTAATAAGTAGAGGCAATTACCCAAACAAACATAATTAAATAGCTAAATAAGTAGACTGTTTGCTTGAATAATTGCTATCGATAATAAATGTCTTATTAAAACTAAAGCGGTAACAAGAACTCAAACAAGACGACTATTAGAACAAGACGATTGTTAATAATCGCTCCAACATCAAATTTTTATAACTTCTATAAGGACACATTCAATGAATAAACAAGCCATTCACGAACGTATTGCTAACTTACGCAGCACCTTAGCCGCGCAAGATCTCACCGCAATCATCGTACCCTCTGCTGATCCACATTTATCTGAATATCTACCAGAGTACTGGCAAGCACGCTTATGGCTGTCAGGGTTTACCGGTTCTGTCGGCACGCTTGTTGTGACTGCTGATTTTGCAGGTCTATGGACGGATAGCCGTTATTGGGTACATGCTGCCGAACAGCTAGAAGGCACAGGTATTACTTTAGAAAAGCTTGCGCCAGGTCAGCCAAATCATATCGACTGGCTAGCCGACCATTTGCAAGAAGGGGATAGCGTAGCAGTAGACGGTAACGTACTATCTATCGCTGAGCAAGATCGCCTGTTAAATGCTTTTGATGCCAATGACATTACTTTGATCACTGAGCGTGATGTGCTGACAGAGATTTGGACAGATCGCCCAGCACTACCGGCGGCCAAATTATACGCGCATGATGAACAGTTCCTTGCTCAGTCTGCCCCCTCAAAACTTGCAGCAGTACGCGAAGGCATGGCAAAAGCAGGTGCGACCCATCATTTACTTTCAAGCTTAGACGACATCGCTTGGTTGACGAACTTGCGCGGTGCGGATGTTGATTATAATCCGGTATTCTTGTCACATATGTTGATTGACGCAGACAAAGCAACGTTGTTTGTTGATACTGATAAAGTAAGCGAAGATATTGCACAGAGTTTAAAAGACAGCGGTATCACATTGGCTGACTATTCTGCTGTGCAAGAGGCATTGAGTGCCTTAACGCCAGACGATTTGTTATTGTTAGATCCGAGCAAAGTCGCAGTAGGTACACTCTCAAAAATAGCAGACGATGTTGGCTTTATTGAGCAAATGGCGCCTAGTACATTACTCAAATCTGTAAAGTCAGATGCAGATATCGATCATGTGCGTGAAGCAATGCGTCAAGATGGCGCTGCCTTAGCTGAGTTTTTTGCGACATTTGAGCAGCGTCTAGCAGCACGTGAGCGTTTAAGTGAGCTAGATATTGATAGCATGCTGATAGATGTGCGCAGTCGTCAGCCGCATTATGTCTCGCCAAGTTTTCCGACCATCGCAGGCTTTAACGAAAATGGCGCATTGCCACATTACCGTGCAACGCCAGAAAAATTCAGCTACCTTGATGTGGCCGAGGGCGAAGGCGGATTGCTACTGATTGACTCAGGCGCACAATATCAAAATGGTACGACTGATATCACCCGCGTAGTCGGTATTGGACAAGTCACTGCTGAGCATAAACGCGACTTTACGATTGTGTTAAAAGCTCACATTGCGCTGGCTCGTGCCCATTTCCCTGATGGTATCGCCTCACCGTTGATCGATGCTATTTGCCGTGCACCATTGTGGCAAGCACAGATGGACTATGGTCATGGTACAGGTCACGGTGTTGGGTATTTCTTGAATGTACACGAAGGCCCACAAGTCATCGCCTATAGCGCAAGCACGCCAAAAGAGCGCGCGATGAAAGTCGGTATGATTTCTAGTAATGAGCCAGGTCTATACCGCGAAGGCAAATGGGGTATTCGTATCGAGAACTTGGTAGTGAATACGCCAGTTGCCAAGCCTACTGAGACAGAGTTTGGTGATTTCTTGAACTTTGAGACCATCACTTACTGCCCAATCGATACGCGTCTGATTGAGCCATCGTTGTTGGATCAAACCGAGATTAATTGGTTGAATGACTATCATAGCCAAGTCTTCGCAGAGCTAAAAGATCGTGTTGAAGGGTCAGCGCTTGAATGGTTGACTGAACGTACCAAAGCCATTTAATACCAAGCTCAAAATATTAATTACAAGTACTAAAAAGCCCCGTAAATTATTTACGGGGCTTTTTACTGTTCGTTATTTAATACTTACTACTGAGCGACTGTTGCTAACTGTAGGTTTAACACTGAAAAATAATCACTGTTAGTGGATGCTTTTCTTAGCAGCTTCATTATTAGTAGTTGAATCACTCTGCTCGCTAAAGTGTTGAGTGACCTCAGCACGTAGCCAAGACTTTAGGTTTTCAGACATCAGCATCATTTGCTCACTTAAATAATCATCGACCTGTGTTTCTAGCTCACGGATTAGCTGTTGGTGTGTTGCATCTAGTTTAGCGTCTTTTAAGGCCAAATTAATCGCTGCACTGGCTTTACTATTGATATCTTTAATATGGTTATCGCTAAGTGTATGAGCCTGTTCGCCAATGGTTTTGTTGTCAGCATTTTTATTATCGCTAGCATTACCTTCAGTATTTTTTGCTTCTGATGCGTCTTTTTCAGTCTTCGCGCTAGAATTCTCAGTAACAAAATCGTCAGTAACAGCGCTATCTGTCACGACTTTATCAGCGTTTACTTTAGCTACGTCGGTAGCAGCCAGTTCTTTGTCATTGTCTTTCTCTAACGCTGACTGCGTATTCTTTTCTTGTTCTTTTCGAGTCGCTTCTGCTTTGAGTGTGGCTTCTTCTGTTTCTTTTTTCTTCTGCTCGTCTTCTAGCTTTTGTTTTGCAGCGGCCGCGTCTTCTTGCTCTTGTTTGTCTGTGATCGCTTTCGCAATGGCTTGCTCTGCATTGTAGTTGTCGTAGAGCTCGTCTACATGCGCATCTAAGTCATGGGTATTAAAAGTGAAGTCTTCAAATGAGGTGTCAGATTGCAGCAGAGTAGTGATGTCTTTTAGTTCTTGGGTGATCGCTGCGCGTACTGGCTCAGGTGCACACGTCCAGCGTTGATAAAACTGATGGGAAAATGAGTAGCTTGACATGGTATCTTCCATAAATGTTCCAAAAATTACCCCTTATCATACGCAAGTACGATAAGGGGCTGCAAGTGGACAAACGTAGCAAATCTGACACCAACGTTACAACGCATTTATTACCATGCGCTGCGAGGTAGTTGGGTGGCTGTTATTGATTGACAGGCCAGCGAGCAAATACCAATGAGCCATTGGTACCACCAAAGCCAAAGCTGTTGGATACTGCATACTGCAGGTTATCAACTTTGCGCGATTGATTAGCCACATAATCAAGGTTACAGTTGTCCTCGACATCGTCTAGATTGATCGTAGGTGGTACATGCTGATGTTGTAGCGCTAATACTGTAAAGATAGCTTCAACTCCGCCAGCGGCACCAAGTAAGTGACCGGTCATCGATTTGGTTGAGCTAACTAAGATGCTGTCTTTTACAGGATAAAATACAGTTTCGATAGCAATAGACTCAGCCACGTCACCCGCAGGGGTACTGGTACCATGAGCGTTGACATAGCCGACGCTTGATGACTCGATACCAGCATCGTTTAGTGCATTTTGCATCGCTCTTGCCGCACCGCTACCGTCTTCTGGTGGCGCAGTAATATGACTGGCATCATCGCTCATACCGAAACCGACTAACTCTGCCAATATCGTTGCACCGCGTGCTTTGGCATGGGCAAGGCTTTCTAATACGACCACACCAGCACCATCACCAAGGACAAACCCATCACGACCTTTATCAAACGGACGTGAGGCTTTGGTTGGTTCATCGTTGCGGGTAGAGAGTGCATGCATAGCACTAAAGCCAGCTATACCAAGTGGGCTAGAACCTTTTTCACTACCGCCTGCCAGCATGACATCGGCATCACCGTAAGCGATCAAACGAGCGGCAAGACCCATGGCATGAGTCGCCGTGGTGCAAGCTGTTGATGTCGCAAGGTTTGGGCCTTTTAACTTATGCTTAATCGCTACCAGTCCAGCGGCCATATTAACGATAGAGCCTGGAATGATAAAAGGTGAGACTTTGCCTGCGCCTTTTTCGTGTAGGGTATCACGGCTGTTTTCAATTGTTTGAATACCGCCAATACCTGAACCTAAAATAATACCAAAGCGATCTTGATCAACGCCTTGCACAGGCGCATCAGCAGCACTGACTTCATCGATAAAACCAGCGTGCTTTAGTGCCATGGCAGAAGCGGCAACCCCATAATGCATGAACTCATCATAGCGACGTGCATCTTTAGCATTCATATATTGCTTGGCATCAAAGTCTTTGATCACGCCAGCGATTTGCGCACGGTAGCCTGTGGCATCGAAATGCGTAATCGGTGAGATACCACTCTCGCCATTGAGCAATTTGGTCCATGAGCTATCGACGTCTAGACCGAGCGGCGTAATGGCGCCCATACCTGTGACTACCACACGCGTATCATCAGAACGCTCGTAGTGAGGTGGTTTTTGACGCGATTTATGTACAGGTGCTGCAGTCATATTATTTGTGTCATCAGTGGTGGCTTGGTCGATAGGTGAACTACTATTCTGGCTCATGCGATATATCCTATACTTACAGGTCCTAAGAGGATGGCGTTTCAAAAGTCATTATAAAACACATAGGTGCACGTATGTAAACTAAAATTTAACTGGTCAGGCAAAACATACTTGACCCAATACCACGCCTTTATTTGCACCAGTTACCGCTGGTAAATTACCAGTTTCACCCATCAATGTTTGTCTGGCCAACCATGCAAAAGCAACGGCCTCGACCCATGTTGGCGCAAGCCCTAAATGTTCAGTGATTTTTACTGTGCAATGGGGTAGGTGTGCTTGCAAGCGTGTCATTAAATATTCATTCAATGCGCCGCCACCGCAAACATAAACCGAGCTGTTTTTTGAAGTGCTGACAAACATATTGATTTGCGTACTGGCACTGATAGCCGTTAGCTCAGTCAATGTGGCTTGTACATCTGCAGATGAGTAGCGGGTATAGACAGAAGTCTGATCGAATGTTTGTAGCTCATCCTGTAGCCAAGCCAAGTTAAAGTCTTCGCGGCCCGTACTTTTGGGATGAGATTGAGCAAAGAATGGATGTGCCAACAGCTGCTGTAATAGCGGTTCAATGATGACTCCAGACTGTGCCCAAGCACCGCTCGCATCATAGCTATTATCAGTATGCAATGCTGTCCATGCATCCAATAACAAGTTGGCAGGTCCCGTATCATAGCCAACAACTTGAACTTCTTCACTGGCTGGCAAGACGGTTATATTAGCAATACCACCTAAGTTTAATAGCACACGGGTACTATCAGGATTGGCAAATAGTGCCTGATGAAACGCAGGTACTAAAGGCGCACCTTGACCACCAACTGCCATGTCACGACGTCGGAAATCACTGACCACGCTGATACCTGTGCGCTCAGCGATGATATTGGCATCGACCAGTTGCAAGCTAAAACCCATCTGCGGGCGATGGCGTACGGTCTGTCCATGACAGCCAATCGCTAACACTGACTCAGGATCGGTATTTGATTGCTGCAATAGCGTATTGACCACTTCGCTCGCGAACTCAGCATACGCGCGACTTGCCCAACCGAACCAATCCAATTCACTTTTTGGTTCATCGGCCTCTGGTAAAAGTTGATTTACACCATTCGGCTGACATAATGCCAGTAAAACTTCACGCAGACGGGGCGGAAAGTCTTGGCTATAGGTCGCAAGCAGTTGCATTGGCGGTTGAGTGTTGTCTTCGTTGCTCATCTCAGGATTAAATTGACAAAGAACCGCATCCATACCGTCCAAACTGGTGCCAGACATCATGCCGATATATAAGCCATCATCGAAGCTTTCAAACACCGTTTGCTCAAGGGCATCGGTCAGGGTGGCGTAGTTCGAATCATCAAAGGTCAAATCATCAATATCGTCTGAAGGGTTATCCAAACCATTATTCATAAGCAAGTCTGCGAGGGCATTATGGTCAGTATCAGCAATCGATGCGGGGTTGGTCATGGCAATTTACCTTAAAAAACGCTAGTATATCCGTCAAATTCTAGCATTTTTTCCAACCTTTTGAGGTTCTAAACTTCCTAAGGTGTTGAGCCAGTAACCGTCATTCATAAAAATCCCAATTAAAGTGATATATAGAGAGCATCATGACCAATCAAACTTACACCCTAGAAGAACAACTGGCCCTTATTCAGCGCGGTACGCAAGAGATATTGTCTGAAGATGACTTAGTGGCTAAGCTAAAGCTCAATCGTCCACTACGTATCAAGGCTGGCTTTGATCCTACCGCCCCTGATCTGCATTTGGGTCATACAGTATTGATCAATAAGCTTAAGCATTTTCAAGATTTGGGTCATGAGATTTATTTTCTAATCGGCGATTATACTGCCAAGATTGGTGACCCTTCTGGCAAAAACAGCACGCGTCCACCGTTGACTGATGAGCAAATCAAAGCCAACGCCATGACTTATGCTGAGCAAGTATTTAAAATCTTAGACAAAGAAAAAACTCGCGTGGTCTTTAACTCTGAGTGGTTCAATGACATGAGCGCCGCTGACATGATTCAGCTTGCCAGTCAGCAAACCGTCTCGCGTATGCTAGAGCGTGATGACTTTTCAAAACGCTATGCATCACAAACGCCTATCTCAATTCACGAATTTCTCTACCCGTTAGTACAAGGCTACGATTCTATCGCCCTAAAAGCAGACGTTGAGCTTGGCGGTACCGATCAGACTTTTAACTTGCTAATGGGTCGCACGTTGCAAGGACGCTATGGCCAAGAGCCACAAGTGTGTATCACTGTGCCAATCTTAGAAGGGCTGGATGGTGTCAATAAAATGTCCAAATCATTGGGCAACTATGTCGCTATCTATGATGCACCAGGCACGATGTACCAGAAAATCCTGTCGATGCCGGACACACTTATCCATCGTTACTTTGAGTTCTTAAGCTTTAAGCCAATGGAAGAAGTGGCAAGCTTGATGCGTGAAATGGAAGATGGCCGTAACCCACAAGAAATCAAACGTATCTTAGCCGAAGAATTAATCGAGCGTTTCCATGATACTGATGCCGCTGCCAATGCGCACAAATCTGCCGGTAACGTCTTGGCAGATGGCGAACTACCGGTTGACTTGCCAGAAATAATGTTAGATCTGGAAGGGCAAGATGCGTTATTTATCACTCAAATCCTGAACCAAGCTAAGCTCGCTAAAAACAACTCAGCTGCCAAAGACATGGTAAAACGTGGCGCGGTCAAAGTAGATGGCGAAGTCGTTGATGGTGGCTTTAGTCTAACCTCAGGTCAGACGGTCGTAATTCAAGCAGGCAAAAAAGCTTATGCAAAAGTGACGGTTGGTTAGACCCAATAATATTCTTATAAAAAACAGGGATGTTTTCTTATGATGAAATTAAAAAAAGTAGAAATACTGAAATATAAGTCTTATACGGAAAAACAAGTTTTTGAAGTGGAAGAAGATATTACAATTTTAGTGGGAATGAATGAATCTGGTAAAACTGCAGCTTTAGAGGCTATTGCTAAGACTAATTATTTCCAAGATGATGATGATTTTAAGTTTAATGTCACTCATGATTTTCCTAGGCGTGAAAAGAAAAGAATGGAAAAATCAAGTGAGGATCCAGTTGCCATAGTTTGTACATACAAACTGGATGAACTTTTGATTGAAAAAATTGAAAATGAACTTGGTAAAGATACACTCAAGAAAACTGAATTCGATTGTACAAGTAACTATGCGAGTGGACGTACTTGGTCAAATATTACTATAGATCGTGACAAGTTCGTAAAATTTCAAACTGGTAAATTAGGGATATCTAGTAAAACTCTGAATGATAAACTTGTAAAAGTTAATTCTAAGGAAGAGCTTAATGACTTGATTTCAAGTTACAGTGAGGTTCAGTACAAAGAAGGACTTTTATCATTTTCTAAATTTTAT